>CAYHVU010000009.1:0-24306 GCA_964360075.1 uncultured Methanosarcinales archaeon | reverse complement strand
TTCCTTCAAGTCTGCGTGCGCCAAAACGAGTGCGTCGTGGCCTGCCTTGACATCTCCAGAGTCATACGCCGTCTTTGCTGCTTTCCAATTGGCTTCAGCAGATTCGAGTTTTGCCTCGAATTCGGCAGTCAATGATTCTGCAACGCTGACATCATAGCCCTTTTCTTTCAGGTGTGCGATGATTTTGTCCAACTTGTCATCCAAGTGTTCCATGCGTTGCACAATCAAGCCAACGCGCTTCGCGACGACATGTCCCGCGCCCTTCTTCAGGACGTGGCGAGCTTCTTTCCAAGCTTCCTTGACTTCGTCGCGGGCCGCTTTCAATTCTTCCGGCGTCGCGGTCTCGGGGTCAAGTGCATCGACCGTTGCCTGCGCGCTTTCAATGCCTGCGATTGCCGCATCGATTTCCGCCAGTTTCGCGTCCTTGTCTTCAAGGTCTGATGCCGCAACACGTTCCTTGAGCGTGTTCAGCCATTCCAAGATTTTCTCGGCTGAGGCAAGCAAGAATTCTTTCTTGTCTGCCTTTGTCACGTCACGACTGCGCAGCTTTTCGCGCGCTTCCATGAAGTCGTGTCGCTTTTCACGCATCTTTTCACGAGTATCTTCTGCCTTGTCTCGCGCGTCTTCAAGCTTGTCGCGTTCTGCTCTCATACGGTCTTTTACCGTCATTCTATCTGTTTCCGTGGTTTCAGCTTCCGCTGTAACCTCTGCTTCCGTACTTTCACTGCCTGTGCCTTCCTCTGCAAATACTGCAGGGGCAACGCTCACCAGGAACAGTGAGAGCACGAACATCGTGGTCCATTTCTTGAAATCCATTTTTGTTTCCTCCGGGCAAAAGCCCTCGAATGTGATTGCAATGTTTCCATTGCACTACTCCCTTTACGCAGAAGTACTTTATAAACACACTTTCAGAAACACTTTCTAAAACCCTTTACGAGGCTTTATTGCGCCAGTTTACGCACAAAGGAAGCTATTTATACTCACAAAACTTCCTTCGTGCATGCGCGGCACCACCTTCCTCATGCTCTTCCTTCTGCAGGCGTCCCTTGTGGCTGCCGCGACCGTCCACGGCACAGTCTACAACATCGACCTGAACCCGGTCAAGAACGTGAAGGTCGAGCTCACGAGCCCGAAGCAGGTCTTCATCGCCATCAACGGCACGTATTCCTTCAACGTTCCGGCAGGCACGTACACGCTCACGGCCAAACTCATCAAGAACGGCACGGTCGACGCCTCTGCCAGCGAAGTCATCACCGCAATCAACGACAACGACTACGTGCTCGACCTCATCCTTTTTCCCGAGCTCGACTACCAGAGCGACATTTTGACGGAATCCGAGCAAATCAACATCGATGAAGTGAAGGATGAAAGCTCGACGACCTGGCTCAAAGTCAGCATCGGCGTCCTCATCGTGCTCGGATTGTTGTGGTATTTCCTGCGTAAACCGGTGAGCGAACAGCATGAGACTTCTGAGCCCAAAGAGAACATCACCCAAGACGACGCTCAACGCGTGCTGGACATCATCAAGGCGCAAGGCGGACGCACAACGCAGAAGGAAATCCGCAAACAGACGCCCTTGAGCGAGGCGAAAGTCTCCCTAATCATCGCGGAATTAGAGCACAAAGGCCAGATTCAAAAAATCAAGCAAGGCCGCGGCAACATCGTCATTCTCAAATGAAACAAGCACAAACATTTCTGCGAATGATTGGCAATATATTGACCAATCAATTCGGGCAGTACGTCACGCTCGCAAATGGTAATGCTTTGCCAGAGCGAGGTGTCCTAGCAGTCAAACATACTTCACTCATCGATATCCCCCTCATCAACATCGTGTTGCATCAACGAGGACGATGCGCAAAGTATTTGATGAAAGCAAGCCTGCCATTCCAGGGACTCTTGAACGCCTGCGGAGGCATCCCGCTTTTGCGTGGACAGGAAATGCGCGCGTGTCTGCAGAACGCAAATGATTCTCAAGAGAAAGAAAGCATTCTGCAATGGAACCAACGTGCATATGCACAAGCCAGCGCATACGTCAACAATGGCGGGCTGCTCTTCTGGGCGCCCGAAGGCCATCGTACTCGCGGCAAGGTCGGACCCATCAAACGTGAAGGGATTGAGCGCATAGTAGAGCAAACCGCGCCAACGCCAATCTGCGCTGTAGGCATCAAGTACCATTGGTTTGGCGCCATGGTTAGTTTTGGCAGAACAAAATGCTACGAACGGTTCGGGGCAGATGACGCGTATGCGCTGCAAAGAGAACTTGCTGTCTTATCCGGACTTACCGTATCCACTTCTTCGCCTGCTGCAAGTTCATCATCGACTTCTTGCCTGAAGGAATATCCTGCACCTGGACGCGAGTGCCGATGCGCAAAATCACTTTCGCGCCCTCATCCGTAGTCAATATCTGCCCCACGTGCAGCGGCACTGCACGGAACAATACAGTAACGCGATAGACTGCCTTGTAAGTCATCCTGTCGCGCGTGTGCAAACGCATGCTCACCACAAGTTCGCCGGGAAACTTCGCCTTTAATTTGCGCCCGAGCGCCTGCAAATAATGTTGATCAGAAAGATACAAATCATATCCTGACTTGATAATCTTCTCTTTAGCAATCTTAGCCTTGCCGTCACGCTCAATCGTGTCATAGACCCAATCATAGACTGTTTGGTCCACGTCGCGCAATTGCAGAATTCCTTCGAAATATTCGGCGTGCTTTTCTTTCATCCTTCCAATTCCGTGAGCACCTGGCTCACTTCGTCTTTGGTCATGAGCAAGAGCTTCGGGCGGCCGCGGGATTTTGCCGCGAGCGTGTGCACTGCGCGCACCAGTTTCTCGGAGGTCAACGGCTGGCGCTGGTATTCAGCAAGCACATCCAACAGCTCGCGCCTTTTTTTAGGAGAATCTTTCTTGAGGAGTTCGCGCACCGCATTCACGAGCAGTGCCGTGCTTGCATCATCGCTCGGAATGCCTGGCATTGAAAATTCAGTCTTCTTCACGACCACAGGCGGGTGCAGTTTGAGTTCTTTCACGACCTTGATGAAAGTCGAACGTTGCGACGTGGTAAGACTGCCGAATCGGAGAAAATGCGACTTGATGCTGCGCAAGAACGAGGAGTGTTCATACAAGTCATGCGGAATATCAAAGAATTTCGCCATCTTCCTGTTTGAGATTGGTTGGTTAATCTCCTTCAGCTGGCACTGGCTGCAGATAGGGAATTGCCTGCCCGAATGCATGGGCACCATGTTCTTTTTGCACCGCACGCACCGCTGTTGAAACTTCACTCGCATGCGCTATTAGTCCGAGAATAGCTTTATAAAGGTATGGTGGCAGGATTACCTTGAACGCCAATATTGCGCGAGTGTTTGGACCAACGAGTCCAACATCTTACGCACGTGCGTATTCACACGTGCGGCACGAGCGCAGGCGTTCAAGGCGGGTGTTCAAATGAAAAAAAGTCTCATTATCAGCATCATTGTTCTCGTATTACTTGTTGGACTCGGTTCAGCATTCATGATTGCGACCGGCTCGAGCACTGTGAAGGCGCAATTGCACGTTGAGGACGGCACTGCAACCGTGAACGGCAAAGACGTCACAGGAATCGTCAAGCTTTCCGAAGGTGACATCATCGCGGCCGAAGGTCACGCGACCGTCATTCTCTACGAAAGTGTCTTAGTCAGCCTCGAACCTGGCGCCAAGATTACGCTAGATGAACTTGTCAACGACCACCCGCAAGTCTCACAACAAGAAGGACGCTCCATCAGCACGTTCACAAAGCTTGCAGGTGTAGAACAGTACTCAATCAAAACTGATTCAACGGTAGCAAGCGTGCGCGGCACGCTCTTTGCGTTCGAGGACGGTTACGTCCTCACGGGCGAAGGCAGCGTGAGCGTCGCATTTGGCGGCGAAGACTTCACGGTCAACTCGGGCCGAGTCGTTGAAGACGGTGTTGAACGCGATGCCACGAACGAAGAAATGGCAAGCATCAGCGCATTCCTGCAGCGCGCAATCCAGGAACTCAGGTTCTTGCGCCAGCAAGAAATGGACAAGCACCCTATCCTTGTCAGCACTGCAAAATCATTGTACGGTCTTGATGACGCGGGCATCAACGAAAAGCTCGAGGCTGCCGACCGCGGCGAAATCAATACCGATGAAGCCAAAGCGCAGTCACCCATCCAGCTTGATTCGTTGGACAAGATTGCGGACATCACCAAGGCAATCCAGCAGTTGAGTGCGGAACTTGGCTAGAACCTCAAAATTTCTTGTTTTTTTCGCGATTTTTGCTCTGTTCGCGCTCTTCATTGGCGTGAACGCATTCTCGCACGTGCGCAGCACACTCTCAGACCGCCTGTACGGCGACAAGCCCGTGCTCGAAAACATCGTTATCGTCGCGATTGACGACGCAAGCATCAACCAGCTCGGCAGATGGCCGTGGAATCGCGACCTGCACGCGCAATTGCTCGAAAAAGTAAAGGACGCAAAAGTCATCGGTGTCGACATCTCCTTTTTCGAGCCGAGCCCGAATGACGCACTCCTGAACGCCACGCTGCAATCAATGGACAATGTCGTGCTCGCAGCCGAAGTGCAAGAAGGCGTGCTGTACAGACCCATCTTTGCCGCGACATCGGGCTACGTCAACCTGCTCGGCGACGCCGACGGCACCACGCGCCGATTTGATGCTGCTTTGCGAGAGGACATCGCACCATTTGCATTTGCCGTCGCGCAAAAACTGAAACTGCCCGTGCCGCAAGTACATACCCCGTTCATCATTAATTTCGCGAACAAACCCCACAGTTTCACGATTATTTCAGCAAAAGACGCGCTCACACAACCACAGGAGTTCACCGACAAAATCGTGCTTATCGGCGCGACGGCTCCGAACTTGCACGACGAATATGTTGTGCCCACCTCAAACGGACGGGCGATGTCCGGCGTTGAAATCCACGCGAACATCCTGCAAAACGTCATCAACAACAATTTCCTGCGCGCGCCGACGACGCTTGCGCTTATTTTCATTGTGCTCGTGTTTGGCGCCATTGGCTTTTTTCTCATTGCGCAGTTGAAGATCCATTACGCCATCCCCATCACGCTCGCGCTGCTCCTTGGTTACGGCATCGCCAGCATCATCGCATTCGACCTCTTCCTGTTTGTCTCGGACTTGCTGTTCGCGCCTGCTGCCTTGCTTATCTTCACCGGCGCGGGCGTCAGCATCGCGTACAGCGAAGAGAAAAAGAAGGGAGCGTATCTACGGGCTGCCTTTTCAAAATATGTCAGCAAAGAACTTCTTGATGAACTGCTCGCGAAGCATCAACAATTGACGCTCGGCGGCGAAAAACGCATTGTAACAGTGTTCTTCTCGGACATCAGAGACTTCACGGGCATCAGCGAAAAGTTGCCTCCGGAAGAGCTCGTGCATTTGCTCAATGAATATTTGACGACTATGACGGGGCTCGTGCTGAAATACCAAGGCACGGTCGACAAGTTCATCGGCGACGCCATCATGGCGTTGTGGAACGCCCCGTTGCTCGACGAGCAGCACGCAATCAAGGCCTGCACGAGCGCGGTTGAGCAAGTGAAATCGTTGCGCGAACTGCAGCTCAAGTGGAAAGCCCGCGGCGTTCCTGTCTTGAACATCGGCATCGGCATTCACACAGGCTCCGCGGTCGTTGGCAACATGGGTTCTGAAGAGCGTTTCGACTATACTGCCATCGGCGACACAATCAACATCGCGTCAAGAACAGAAAACTTGACAAAAATATATGGCGTCAGCATCATCATAACCGAAAGCACGTATCACTTGGTGAAAGACAAGTTCACGTGCCGAAAACTCGACCGCGTGCAGGTGAAAGGCAAGAAACACTCAATTCTCCTCTACCATCTGTGCGTCGACACGCATCCCGAATTCGTGAAAGCGTACGAGCAGGCATTAGACCTCTATTTCAAGCGCGAGTTCAAGGACGCGCTCGCGGGATTCAAGCACGCGCTGAAACTGAAATCTGACGACACATCAACACAGTTATTTGTCGAACGCTGCGAACTCTATCTCAAGCATCCACCTGCAAAGGAATGGGATGGCGCGTTTGAGATGAAGGAGAAGTAGTAAGTCTTTTAAATCACTAAACAAGTGGCAAACCATGGCAAAAAGGAGACCGGTAAAGCCCACGTTCAACATCCGCAACAACGTCACCATAGCCGAGCCAATGCAGATGCATGAAGAAAAGGCAGCTCCAACTACAAACGCGCAACTACCATTCTGGCGCAGGGCTTGGAAAAAGTTCTGGTGGTTCATCTGGGAAGACACTAGTGTCTGGAGCTGGCTCGCGAACATCGCGCTCGCATTCATCCTAATCAAATTCCTGGTCTATCCCGGTCTGGGATTGGTGCTCGGCACGAGCCATCCTATCGTCGCGGTTGTCTCTGGCTCGATGGAGCACGAATTTAATTTCGACGCCTGGTGGGTGACTCCGAGATGTGTTGCAGGCGCCACTTCAAAATCTTCAATTGAAATCTACGGACTGTATGGGCTCACAAAAAGCCAGTTTGAGAATTATCCCTTCCACGAAGGGTTCAATAAAGGGGATTTGATCGTGCTGAAAAGCTCAAAATCAATCGCTGTAGGTGATGTGGTCGTATTTGACGCAGACATGACTGACCCCGTTATCCACAGAATCGTCCTTTTGGCAAACGGCACGCTTTCAACACAAGGCGACAACAATTGTCAACAGCATGGTTTCGAGCAGGACATCACTCAAGACCGTCTTATTGGAAAAGCAGTGCTTAGGGTTCCCCTTCTTGGATGGATTAAGATTATGGCCGTAGGATTATGGAACGTCATGACGGGGAACACGTAATGTTTTGTCCGAAGTGCAAGTCTATCCTGATGCCAAGGATGATGGGTGGAAAGAGGGTCATGGGCTGTTCTTGCGGCTACAAAGCAGAAGGCAACGTCACCATTACGGAAGAGGTCAAGCACACCACGAAGGCCATCGAGGTCGTCGACAAGGAATCATCTGATGACGCTTTGCCTTTGACAGACAACACGTGCAAGAAGTGCGGCAACAAGAAGTCCTATTTCTGGGAATTGCAAACTCGATCTGCAGATGAACCAGCCACCCGTTTCTACAAATGCCAAAAATGCAAGCACGTCTGGCGCGAATACAAGTAGCTTTTTCAGACGTAAAGCTAAAAATTGTCAAACTTCTTTAAAAACAGACGCTCTCTTTTTCCGGAAGATTTCCGGCACAACCGGAAACTTTCCGGAATTTCGTGAGCAACGCATTTGAATTCTAAAAACAACCAAACTTCATGTCCAATGTCACGCTCATCGTAATCGCGTACGGAAGAATCAAGATTGCGCAGGCGCACTGGCGCACCATCAAGCTGTTGATCGAGCACGGCTTTGACACGGCGTGGAAGGAAGAACCGCTTGAATCAGCGATTGACGAAGGGTACATTCTAGTGGATTGCACACGTCACATTGCATTGAATGCGCAAAGTGCGTTTACGCTCTCGATGCCGGAAATCTGGGAGGTCGTGCATGCCTGTTGAATACTCCGCACATGCGCTCTTGGACAGAAGGGACTGACAACAGAAGAAGTTGAACACGTCCTCGCATACCCTACAATAAAGAATCCCAACCGCAGCAGAGCTGCGGGGTATTCATCAAGTTGGGATTCTTTAAGCCTCGAATTGGGACCAATGTCGTAGCAAGCTACGGGGTATGAACCCAATTCGAGCAATCATGACAAAACAAGGCGATCGCTTCTGTGCACTTGGCGCAGTCAACAATCGCGTATTCCGAATCATTTTTATCAAGAGAGATACATTTAAAATCATTGTTACCATACTTGGTGCATTATGAAAATCCAATACGACCGCAAAGTTGATGCCGCCTACATTTATGTTCAATTCCCAATCAAACACGGCGAAGTGAAAAAAACGGTTTCAATTACTGATGACATTGCAATTGACTTTGACGCTCAAGGAAAACTGTTAGGCGTTGAAGTGCTCGACGCTAGCAAATTGCTGAAAAAGGAACTTCTAAAGGAAGCAGAACTGATGTCTGCGTAACCTTTATAAACACCCTTGAAGGTCTCGCAACTGGTGATTACATATGGACTTCACACAAATAGCGTTACCGTTTGTTATGGTCGTGAGCGTACTCGCGCTCGTTCTGGCTTGGGTTCTTGCCCGTTATGTCATGAAGCAAGACAAGGGCACTGCCGGAATGCAAAGCGTTGCCAGTGCCATCAAGGAAGGCGCTGAAGCGTTTCTCAAACGACAATACAAAACGATTGGCATTCTCGCAATTCTCGCAGCTGCTGTGTTGTTCGGCATATACGCCTGGTTCGGTCAAATAGACCTCGCCATCAGCACCACCGTCTCATTCCTTGTTGGAGCGTTCTTATCAGGCATAGCAGGCATTGTCGGCATGGCCATTTCTGTTCGCGCGAATTTGCGCACTGCCGCTGCGGCACAGACAAGCATGAGCAAGGCTCTCACGGTCGCGTTGCGCGGCGGTGCAGTTTCTGGACTGCTCGTCGTGGCACTTTCGCTCATCGGCGTTTCAGGACTCTACTTGCTGTTCGGCGGCAATCCAACAGAAACGCCTTTCATGATTGTTGGTTTTGGTTTCGGTGCTTCATTTGTTGCTTTATTCGCGCAGCTTGGTGGCGGTATCTATACGAAAGCAGCTGACGTGGGAGCCGACCTTGTTGGCAAGATAGAAGCAGGCATTCCTGAAGATGACCCAAGAAACCCTGCCGTTATCGCTGACCTTGTCGGCGACAATGTCGGTGACTGTGCCGGTCGTGGCGCAGACTTATTCGAATCAACTGCTGCCGAAAACATTGGTGCAATGATTTTGGGCATCGCGCTCTTCCCTGTCTTCGGAGTTGCTGGCGTCGTGTTCCCGCTTGTTGCGAGAGCATTCGGCGTCATTGCGTCAGTCATCGGGCTTTTCTCAGTCAGACCAAAAGAAACAGAAGACCCAATGAAAGCGTTGAACCGAGGCTATTGGATTGCGTCTCTCTTCGCAATCGGCGGACTCTACATTGCAACAAAGCTCTTGCTAGACAACATCTGGTTCTTTTACGCAGGCGTAGTCGGCATCGTATTGAGCATCTTGTTCGTCTACATCACACAATACTACACGGAGTACAAATATCGTCCAGTGAAGACGATTGCAGAAGCCTCACGAACTGGTCCGGCAACCAACATCATTGCGGGTCTCGCAATCGCATTTGAAAACACAGGCTTGCCTGTGCTCGCAATCTCGGGCGCATTGTTCTTGTCGAACTGGCTCGGTATGCAGTCTGGCGTCGCACACGGCGGATTGTATGGCACGGCAATCGCAACGATGGGCATGCTCTCGACAGCCGCCTATATCTTGGCAATGGACACGTTCGGTCCAATTACGGATAACGCAGGCGGAATTGTTGAAATGTCAAAAGCATCCGCAGCCGTGAGAAAGCGCACTGACCGATTGGATGCAGTCGGCAACACGACCAAGGCCTTGACTAAGGGATACGCGATTGGCTCTGCTGCGCTCGCGGCGTTCTTGCTGTTCGCTGCCTACATGGATGAGGTCACAAAACTCACTGGAACCGTGTTCAGCACGGTGGACATCGCAAAAATCCCGGTGTTCATCGGCGGTCTTTTGGGCGCCATGCTTGTTTTCGTGTTCGCAGGATTGACAATTGCGGCTGTCGGCAAGACTGCGCAGTACATCATCAATGAAGTGCGCAGGCAGTTCAAGGACAAAGGCATCATGAAAGGCACGAAGAAGCCAGACTATGCTGCTTGCGTCGACATCACGACCAAAGGCGCGCTCAAGAACATGATTTTGCCAGGCATACTCGCGATTGGATTCCCGATTTTGGTTGGCGTGGTGCTTCGCGCAGAAGCGATGGCCTCATTCCTGATGGTCGGCACCATTGCAGGTATCTTGCTCGCGATTGTGCTCAACAACGGCGGCGGCGCCTGGGACAATGCAAAGAAATACATCGAAACCGGCGCGTTTGGTGGAAAAGGCTCAGAAGCGCACAAGGCTGCCGTCGTAGGAGACACCGTGGGAGACCCATGCAAGGACACGGCCGGGCCGTCGTTGCACGTATTGATCAAGATGTTAGCTACCTTGACGCTCGTGCTGGCGCCATTGTTCCTATAAATTTTATTTTCATTAAATTAGTGAGGAGAAGACAATGACAAACGCAACACTTGAAGAGAAGACAATCTTAGCACATCACGACAAAGTCGAGATCTGCAAGGACAGCCATGTGCAATTCGTACAGGTAGCGCCAGCAACAGACGGGAAAGCTACGAATGTCTATTGCCCGCTATGCAACGTCCAGTACACGCTGAACCGCGCAGAAACAAAACAGTACCGGAAACAAGTCTAGAAAAAGTCCAATTTTGCTTGTTTTTTGTCGAATTCTTCCAGATACTTCGGCGGTTTGATTGATTTGAACTCGTAACCCCAGTCTTCGAGCATTTTCTGGGCATTTTCAGTTATTTTCGGTGCGGCAAGAATTCCGCGAATCTTCGCGACGCCTTTAGATATCATCATTTTTTCGATGTATCTGCGCAACTGCGTCACTGCAGAAAGGTCTGCGCAGTAGCGTTTGCATTCCACAATCGTCAGCATCCCATTTTTGTCCGTGCCAAACACGTCAATGAAGCCATACGCGGTTTGTTCCTCTCTCGAGACTGGCTTGAAGCCAGCCTCAATCATCTCAGGATGCTCGTAGAGCATGTTGCTCATGTCTTCTTCCGTGCCAGCAACGATAATGGTTTGCGAGTCTTCAAGCTTGTGTGAATTGTAGAAGTGGATTCTTTCAATCGTGACGTCCAAAAACTCCTTCATCGCCAGATTCTTGCTCTTTAACAGCAAATGATTGCCCTCGACAACCACGCTGTGCGAAGTATCTGGCTTCATGTAGTTGATGGGCGCGTTGCCTGTAGGCTGGTGCACAAGAATTGCTTTGTCGCTCTTGATGAGGATTATGCGGTCGCCGCGTCCGAGCTGACTTTCTGCGCGTCCTGAATAGCGAATAGCGCACGTACAGCTGAGCACGAGCGTTTCATTCCTCGCAATCGCGTCATTAATAAGCGTCGCATACTCTGAAAGCTGCATAATGTTTCTGTTCGTTCTCGCTATATAAACTTTCCAACCAGTCAAGAATACACGTTCAATGACAATAATCGATTTAAATATGGCAGCACGCTAAAAAGCTGAAAATGGGGGAATACATCAAACGCCGCTTCGGTGTGCTGCCACGTCAAAGGATTCTGGAAGCATTCAAGTCCGGGCTGTTGGCCAGCGACAGCGACCCGAAGCAGTACGTGCAACCGTCGAGCATCGACATTCCATTAGCTGAACACGTGACTCGTTTGCAAGCGGCTTTTTTGCCGGAAAACCATATTGGATCGGTTGCAGAAAACATCAAAAGGTTGCAACGCGATGAGTTCTATTTGGAGACGCTCAAGCCGCGAACTCTCGAACGTGAACAAACCTACTTGATTGCATTGGACCTTAGCGCGGAGTTGTTGGACGAATTTACGGGTCCGTTCAATCCCAAAAGCACGACCGGACGAGCAGACTGTCTGACAAGAGTCATCGTCGATGGCGTGCGCAACTATGATACAATCACGCCGGGCGAGAAACGCAGATGCTGGATCGAAATCACGCCGTTGAGCTGGGACATTCTAGTCACGAAAGGACTGGCAGTGAACCAGTTACGATTGCACTACGGAGAAAATCCCGTTGATGATGTCGCTCTTCGCATGACCTACGCAAAAAACCCATTGTTAAGTGATCCTGAAGGCAGGCCCATCTACATCAAGCAGGCACGATTCAAGAAAGGCGGATTGGAATTGACGGTTGATTTGGAAGCCGACATCGTCGGATACAAGGCGAAGCTCGACTCATCCATTGCATTTAATTTGAGCGCGGGAAAAGGGGAACTTCTTGGCCAAGAGAAAAAATTCTTCGAACCGATTGAACGTCCGAAAAACGGGTCTTTGATCTTGGAGAAAGACGCATTCTACCTGTTGGGCACGTACGAGAAGGTCGTTATTCCGGACGACCTAACCGGCACGCTCGAGGCGTACGATGTCACGTCGGCAGAAGGCCGAGCGCACTATGCGGGCTATTTGGAGTCAGGATTCCATGCGTGTGTAACACTCGAGATGCGAGTCCGCGACACGCCGTTCATGATCACGCATCGCCAACCGATTTGCGTGCTACACTATGATCACATGTTGGAAGTCCCGTGCGATGCTGAGGGCAATGTGAAAGTGTACGAGGGCAGCTACCAATCACAGCCCCGCGGCCCGAACCTGCCGAAACAGTTCGGTGTGAGGAAAATCGAGACGGGAAGTTTGAGGTGAACAGATGAGCGATGAACTTGGATTACAGGCATTTGAACAGTTGACTCCTGCTGAAATTGAGCTCATCACGCCTAATTGTTCAAATCCAGAATCGGATGTGTTTGTCGCACAACTTCCTGCGGGTTTAAATGGCGCGGCATATGCGCGTTACAGCCGTGCACCGGGCGGTTGGAAGAGCGTCGTGCTCAAGGAATTTCTCGGGAAAGACGGCAAAGTGAATGTCGCGCACGCGGATGCGCTGATTGAACGCGTTCTTGTGCAGTATGGTGATGATTCTGTCGGCGAACTGGAAGGCGCACATCTTTCCGTCGAAAACGTGTCGAATGTGACGGTCAAGAAGATCGAAGACGGTCGCATCGGGGTTGGGTACATTGAACAATCATCGCGTTATGTCGTCTACGACCAGAAAGACCAGAAAGGCAACTTCCGTTATTTGCGCGACGCGAAGAAAAACCCAATCATGGAAAGCAAATATCGAGGACGTTATGTAAAAGATATGGATGCCATTTTCGAAATCTATACGGAAGCTGTCGAACCGATGAAGGACTTCTTCAAGAAGAGAAAACCGCAGTCAGAAGCGAAATACGACATTCGGAACTTACCGAAAACTGATCCGAACTACAAAAAACCCATTGGGCTTGATGAATGTAAGGATGAAGCAGAAGTGAAAGCATGGAAGCGCACGTACAATTTTGATATCAGGACCAAGACATGCGACACGCTGCGCATCATGTTGCCCGGCGCGACGCTCACGAATGTTGGTATGTTCTGCAACGGACGCGCGTATGAATACATGATTCGCCGGATGCTCAGCAGCGACAACCCCGAGGAAATAACCGTCGGGCAGCACATGCTAGATGAGCTCAAAAAGGTCGTTCCGCACTATGTTGCTCGCGCAGAGCGAGATGACTATTTAGTGCAGACCCGAAGAAAAAGCATGCAACTCGCAAAAGAATTGTTCAAAAACATCCCGACAGAACCAGCAAGCGAAGTCTATCTGCACGACTTTGGTCTGGAACACCTCGCGAGAAACTTGTCCGATCCGAAGCAACTCCCGGAACTGTTCTGGCGCGAGTTTGACCTAGCGGAAACGGCCCAGATGGTCTATCCGTTCGTGGAACATTCGTTCCCGCAAATCATCAACACACTTCGGCAGCTCCCGGAAGAAAAATTGCAGGATATCAGAACGACGTACGTCGGCGCACGACGCACGCGACGGGACAAGCCCGGTCGGGCATTGGAGTACGGCTATCCGCTCACGTTCGACCTCATGGGCGACTTCGGCATTTTCCGAGACATGCACCGCATGCGTATGATGCAGCAACTTCGTGAATTTTTCACGACGCGCTACGGATTTGTCGATAATGCGGACATTACGGAAGCAGGTTTCGGAGACGCGCTCAAGCGCGTCTACGATATCTCACAAAACCTTTTCGAGGATGTTGTGCAGGATGTCGGGCCTGAAATCGCGCAGAACGTCGTCGTCTTCGGCGCAAAACAGCGTTTCATGATGGCAATGAATGACCGAGAAGCGATGCACACGCTCGAAATCAGGACCATCCCGCAAGGACATCCGAGCTACCGCACGCTCGCGCAAGGCATGCATAAAGCCATCAAAACGCAGCGACCTTCGTGGCACGCGGATATGATGAAGTTTGTCGACTACAACGACTACTACTGGAGCAGAGCCGAATCCGAGGCACGCCAGCGCCAGAAAGAGCAACGCAAAGGCATCGATGTCGGTGATGAAGCATGAACATCAAGCGCACGCTCGAATGGTATTTCACGGGCGCCATCACGACACGGCCTCCGGAACTGCTGCCCGCATACAAGCGCGCCGTGAAGACGATGCAGGAATTCGGTCACGTGCCGAGTGCGCACGTCGCGGCTGACGATCCTTATCATCCATTCGGCGGCAAGGAAGCGAAAGGCGCGAATGTGCATGACGTTGATTTCGCTGGCTTAAGAAACAGCGTCGGGCTTGTTGCTGAGCTGTCCGGCGCGACCACTGGTGGCGGCGCAGAGATTGATTACGCCATCAGAGCAGGCATGCCCGTTTTAGCGACGTGGGACAAGAAACGACATGCGTCTTGGTACATCGTTCATTGGGCAAATTCCTCGTGCCCGCCACCGAATCTGCAGATAATGCCCTACGAATCGGAAGAACATCTCGAAGGTGTCATCAGGAAATTCTGCACCGGAGTGCGGGATGCATTGCCGCCGAGAAATGGGCTTTACATCACGGTTGAAGGTGGAGAAGGCTCGGGAAAGAGCACACAAAGCAAAAGACTTATTGATTATCTACGAAGCAAAGGATACGAATTGATAGATAGCCGTGAACCTGGTGGCACCGACCGTGCCGAAAAAATCAGGGAGATGCTGTTATCCCCTCACATCAAGGAAACACTCTATCCGCTCGGCGAATTGTTCTTATTCGAAGCCGCACGCGTCCAGATATTTGAAGAAGTCATCAAGCCTGCATTGGCGGCAGGGAAAAGCATCGTTACGGATCGCAGCTTCTTCTCCACATTCACCTATCAAGGCTTCGGACGAGAGCTCGGAGTACAAGCAATCGATCCGATGAACCGCTTAGCAACCACGGGCATTTCTCCGGATCTTGCGTTTATCATCAACGTCGATTATCGGCAGGCAAAAGTGGCCATGGGTGAGTTTGGAGACCAGCTTGACCGCATTGAACGTGCCGGACCTGAATTCCACAAACGCGTTCAAGAGGGCTATCTCGCGGCAGCGCAGCGCCACAGGAATGTGCATGTCATTCCTTACATTCCGGGCGGAATCGATGAAATGCAGGCACAGATTCGTGCAATCACGGACAAATTCATTGAAGAAAACGTGATAAAATAAAGTTTATTCTTCTTTCGCTTCATCAAATCCCATCAGCGTCTTGTTTTTCTTAATCGTCTCGTAGCTGATATTGCTTTTCTTCATTTCCACAACAACACCTCTTTTCCCGCGCTCGCGAGAAATTCTGCATGCACGCGCTTGCTTTTAAACACTATTATTGCGAGAAGTAGAGAATGCACCACCCGCTTCAGTGTTCACGCGAGAGTGAAAGAAAAATTATCGACGGACTTCCCAAAGTTTGCTCCCAGGTAGGTGCTAACCGAATCAGTAGGTTCGGTTGCACCCCTGCAGAACTTTGTTCTGCAATGGGTTTTGGTGCGTGATTTAATGTTCGAGCACGCTCGCCATGAACGGTGAAGGAACGTTACTTCTTGTCCAGTTCCATCAATGACTGGAAGGACTCCTGCACAATCTTGCCTGAGTGCGCGTCTATCTTCAGATTCAAAGTCTTCATTGACTGGAAGAAGAAGGTGATGTTGTACACAACACCAATCGGCAACTTTTGAATGATGAAGAACTGCTTCAACGTCATCTCACGCGCATAATGCAAAATGTGATACTCTCGCGCCGTCTTCAAGGCAGCCTCACTTGACACCTTCACGTTCGAAACATCAAGTTCCTCTATCGCGTGTTCGCTTTTGAGAATCTCTTGGTTGGCAATGACCTCAATAAATCGAGCAGAAACAACAAAAGTCGTTATCGTAGAGCCATCGTAATACCCTAACTGCCACGTGTCCGCGTTCGCTTCATCAAGCAATTTGAACGCGTGCGCCAAGAACCCTTTATGCTCCTTGCGCCAATCAACGAACTCCTTGCTCTTTTCCAAATGCTTCAGTGCGTCGTGGAATTCCATAGAAACACGTCGAGAAATGCACTATAAAAGGTTTGCCATAATGCTTAAATAATCGATTGGCAAGAAAACATCATGAAACCAGAAGACCTCATCCTCGGAGTCATTGCATTCAACCCCGTCTATCGCAAGGATGCCATCGAAAGAAGGATTTGGGACTGCACCGGATTCGAGAACAGCATGAAAAGTCTGCCTTTCGAGAGATTTGGTATTGCTTACAATCCTTTGCACGGCCCTGGTCCGGCCTTGAGCGGCGGCATGAATAAACTGCAGTTCAACGGCTATATCGGCTGGGTTGCGAGCGTCGGCTATCTCTGGCTGCCAAGAGAAGATCCTCAAGATACATTCAGGAAGTACGCGGATCTCGAGCATATCACGAGCGAAGAATGCGCAGCGCTTGAAGCTGCGGCAAAAGCATTGACCGCGACAGCAAAAGTCAGGTAAACAACAATCCTTTCTTCTTGACTCCTTTTACAATACCCACCCATCGCTGTTGCACACCTCGTGAAGGATGTATCTCAACCGCATGCATCAACACTTCAGACAAAGGATATTCGTGTTTCACGCGCTTTTCAGGGATGCTAAACAGGAAGAACGAGCTCATAATGCGCAGTCCCGCAGAAATCGCGAACAACAAGGGAATGCCCGCAAAGATGAACATGACATTGTCCGCAATGTAACCCGCAACAATCGGCGCGATAATCAATGGAATGCTCGTGATGATGTTGTAAGTGGCAGTCTGCATCGCTCTCTTTTCGGGCGTCGTCACGTTGATGAACATGTTGAAGATAGAAATGTCATATCCTGCCCACGTGATGCCTGCCAGGATTTGCGCGGGCCACAACAGCCACAACCGTTCCGGAGTCACGAAAAGGAACATCAAAGGCACGAGCGCGGTGCTCATCACGCTCAACAACAACACAGGCTTATCGCCGTATTTGTCAGCCAAACGCCCCATGTGCGTGTAAACAAAGATTTTTGTGATTGTGGCGACCGCAGTTGAAATTGCAAAGATTGTGTAGCTTTGCCCTAAATCACTCAAAATGTACGCCGTGAAGAACGGCGAAGCAACCATATACGCGAAGTTGAAGCAGAACACGAAGAACAGATACTTTCGGAAGTCTTTGTCAAGCGTAAAAAACTCTCTAAACCCATGATGCTGATGGTCTGGCTCTTTTCTGTCCTTGACGCGCATCACGAGAAACGTGTTGAGCAACCCGATGCCGATGCCGACGGCAAACATAGTAATGAAACCAGTCAAGTTAGAGAAGAAATCAAGATACCATCCTGCAGCCACCAGCGCGGCCATGCCAGCGATGCCAACCAGACGCGTTCTGCGAGCGATGAACTCTCCGCGAATCTTTGCCTGCACTTCGTCCGCGACAAGCACAGTCCACGCGGGATCCGCGAGATACTCTAGGCATCGTGAGAGTAAATAGAAGATTATGAGCGCGAGCAACGGTGCCTTGACAAAAATAAACGGTGCAAGGATGATGCCTACCCACGCGAGCCTTCCAAGTCCGGTTGCCCAGCCGAACACGCGAATGCGCGGAAAGTATTCCAAAAGTTTCGCGCCAGGCATTTCACTGATCAATGCCGCAATGAACGGAACCGCACCAAGAATACCTACTATGGTGTTGTTTGCGCCTAGCGTAAGAGCGTACGCGAGCAAGAATCCCGCAGTCAACCCATCATAAAGCCCCCACAATCCACCTGACTGCAATATGTATTTCTGATTCTGGTTGAGTTTCATATCGTAAATACCTTGCCAAACGGTCCTGGATTGGCGAACACTGTCTTGCCGAGCTTACCTATCCTCCCGGCAGTTTCGTGTATGTGCCCCGAGAGCGAGAGCGCGATTTTATACTTTTTGATGAACGATGTGAATGACGTGTTTCCCACATGTTCACCGTACTTATTGTCGACGGCAGTGCCATACGGCGGTTGGTGCGTCAACAAGACAACTTTCTTCGCCTCTTTAATAGTCGAATGCACATTCTTGACGCAACGCTCGAATTCAGGCTCGCGAGAAGAAAACCCTCCGCCACCATACCCAACAAAGAGCACGTCGCCTATTTGCACGCACTTTTTGTGGCAGAACACCCAGCCGTGGCGTTTGCACACGTGGCGAGTCGTCAAGTCTTCCTCATGATTACCATGCACAACGAGTTGGACTGGATGCAACTTTGCAAGCCGAGCACAGACTTCCTCCATATGTTGTTCAAAAATTGTGAAGTCACCCAAATTCACGAGAAGGTCAGGCTTTTCTTTCTTCACAAGCATTTCAAGCTTCCTGAAAGCAGTCACACTGGCGTGCACATCGGCAAATGCGAGAACCTTCACATTCAGCCCTGCGTTGGCGCGCACTGGCATTGACTGTTGCAACCCAATGGAACAGGTGATTGCGGATAGAATTGCCTGCAGCGCTGGACTGCCTCCGCGGACGTGCCAGGCAACAAGCCGGCGCATTGTGTTGATGCTCCACAGGGCTGCGCGGCAGTAGGCGTGACAATCGCGTTCGCAAACGTCTGCGCCTCATTCGGCGGCTGTACCGTAGTAAAAACATCGAAGAAGCTTTCAGTTGCAAGAGGTACAGGATTCACCACTTCCCACAGTCCAGAAACAGTACAGACACGCGTCTGGCCATACAAGGTAGTTACTTCGCCAGCAACACAATTCTGGTCAGAAACAGGATAGCCCCAGATAGCGTTGAACAAAGAGGGCGGAGGAGCGTAAAAGCATTGGCAGTTAAGACAGGTCTGTCCTTGCGGGCAGTCTGCCGATGTTGAACAGGGATTGAGAATGCCTGCGCACGGCACCGGCGGAGGGACTTGTCCTTGCGCTAACGCGGTGCACTTGTCAGGTCCGCCTGGCGGGTCCTTACAGTAGCCACCATCAGCGGCACAGTCATAATCAACAAAGCTCACGCCTCCTTGACTGCAGAAGTATTCGCGCAGAATTCTGCTGGTTTCGACGGCCACGCCGCCATCGCCAACACAATGGTCTTTGTATTCTGTTGTTGCGGCGCTCATGTAGGCGCCGACGAATGGCAAACTGCGTGAGGGCGCGATCACTATGCCTTTCTCATGCACGACAACGCCACCGTCAGAATCGCTGCAGACCGTGTTATCGCAATTGGACTTTCTGATTTCATAGAATCCAGTATCATCACAGACGTACGTGACGGTCGCGCTCGAGCAAGCGTGCGCGGTCGTTCCGGCGCCGCCAGGATAGTCATAGCACGCTGTTGCGCCCGGATCGGGAGTTGAGTCTGGAACACAAGATTCCGCGACCTTAACCGGACCGATGTCAACGCAGGCGAACTGTGACGCACCGCTCGCGAAGGATGTCGGACAGAGTCCGCGCTTGTTGCAGACCAAATCAGCGAATTGCTCGGTGTCCTTGTGAAACAGACCAGTGACAGAAGGGTCAGCGACAGCAACCGCAAGCCCGATAAGCGAAACAGCGAGCGCCATCGTGAACAATGGGGAAATCTCGCGTTTCATGCCGCGCGAAGCAAAGCCACAACAATTATCAGGAGCAATGCCGCAAGAACCCAGAAAACAAACAGGGTATTGTGGTCGCGACGTACTCCTGGGTGCTTGTGACTCATCCTCTTTTTCATAGCAGAGGAAAGCGTCTGGTGCTTTATAAAGGTTGCTTTTAAGAACGAATCGAATCGTAGTCTTGTAAAACCAACTTATCAACTTCCGCAAGGTTCGAAACAAGATACAGTCGACCTTGACCGATGCGCACCATCTCTTTCGCGAGAGCCGTGCCTTTCTTATCAAGTTGAATACCCACTAAAGACAGCGTGATCCCTGCAGCCGCAGCCTTAGAAACAGCCGCGAGCGTTTCTTCTTCAGGCTTGTCGCCCACTGTAGGCATCGCATCAGTCAAGATAATCAAGTGCTTGGTCGCGTCAATTGACGGAAACAACTCTATCGCCTTTTCAACCAAAGCAGTAAAGTCAGTCTCGCGCGACGCACGGATAGTAGTCAAAGTACGCAATAAATGAGTAAAATCATCAGTTGGAGCAACAAAGCTTTTCACGTCCGCGCCGAAAACAACCAAACCAACTTTGTCCTTGTGTTGCAACGCCTGGTACGCGAGCGCAATACCTGCCTTTTTGCAGTTTTCAATCTTGGCACCTTTCATGCTCGCGCTTGCGTCAATTCCATAGAGGACATACACCGTGCCTTTGCTTTGTCTTTCCTGGATTTTCAAGTCAGGCACTTCAATCGAAAGATGCCCTCGACGCACGGCCATGCGCACACTCTTGCGCACGCTCACATCCTTGTAGAGGTCGCCTTTCCTGTACGAACGCGCTTCACCGTGCTCACCGTAGTGCGAACGCTTCTTCACCACACGTTCGCCAAGCATACCTTTTGGAATCAAATGGTCTAATTCTTCTACATAGAGCACCATGCTCGCCAAATCTACGCCTTTCTCTGAAATCATGCCTTGATTGTCAAGGATGTTCTTGTCTTTCAACGCATCAATCTTTTTGCGGATGTTGAACAACAACTGGTTGCGGAATTCAGGAATCGGCAAGTTCTTCTCTATATAATTGGGATCAAACCCGGAAACGAGGCGAAGGATAGTATCTCCAAACAGTTGTCGCGCCATTGAATAGTTCTTGACCATTTGCTGGAAGAACATGTCTGGCGTGAAGCTGCCGATGCCGCGATTAAAAGCATCCGCAACTAATTTTCCGTCGTCGATAGTCTGCTTGTCATTCTGCAATACAGAATGCATCAATGCTTCGTCTTTCGACGTCGCGAGCTTGCCTTCGACCTCGTCGATTTCGCTTAGCTGTTCGAGTTGGGTGGCAACGGAGTCAAAGGCCACCACCACCGACTTCCTCGAATTCGGGATTATCTCGCAAGAACTGCTTGAACTGTTCCGCGACAAATTGGTCGGTCGTCTGCAAGTATTTGGCAGATGGCTTCAGTTCCAGACGATGACCTATGACGCTAATCAAAGCGTCGGCAACGTCCTTGCTCGTGACTTCTTTTCTTTTCGCCAAGAACGCGTTTGCCTGCGAACGTTCATAGACACCAAGAGAGGCACGCACTGACGGTTTGCGCTGCACATCCTTGTGCTGACGTAAGAGCCGCACAAAAATCAGCGCGAGTTTCAACAAATCTTTGTCAAACAAAACATCAAGCTTCTTGCCGTTGCTCATCACAATCTGTTGCTCAATCTCAACAGTTTCAGGATAGCTCATGTGGATGATGTCGAAACGGTCCATGAAGACGTCAGACAGTTTCTCGGTAGCGGCAGTCTCTTCCGGGTTCATCGTGCCGATGAAGATGAAGTCAGCAGGCAAATCGACTGCGTAACTGCCAATGGTTGCCTTTCCTTCCTCAAGCACTTGTAAAAGCGCGTTCTGCAACTTTTCAGGCGCGCGATTCAGCTCGTCAAAGAACAGGATGCCGTGGTTTGCCTTGAAGAGCTTGCCTGGCGTGAACGCTTCAATGCTTGTGGGACCGAACTTCAATGCCTTGATTGGGTCGATATCTCCCAAAAGGTCCTCTGCAGTCAAGTCAGGGCTGCCTTGTACGCGCACAAATCGTTCGGTGCCAGTAATCTTGCGTGTCTTCGCTTTCTTAGTTCTGCACGACGGACACACCGGATTCTTTGAATCGCAATGAAAGTCACAATCATTAACCGTTAGTTCAGGCAGCAATACAGCAACGCTCTTCGCGAGCGTTGTCTTCCCGATTCCTGGCGGTCCGACAATGATGACGTGGCGGTCCATCAGCAATGCAGATTTCAGTTGGCGCTTGGTCTCTTCCTGGCCAAGAATGGATGAAAAAGTCTCGATTTGCAGTCGTTTGGTAAAGTCAGTCATGGTTAAAAACAGACAGAATGAGGGTATTTAAACGTTCGGTTCTGCATTTAAATACCCTTCTTTTAGCATATAATATAGTAGCGGGAAAGTTTTTAAACCCCTGCCCCTCCCAAGGTCGCAATGGTCGAGCTCATCATCACAGAAAAGCCTAATGCCGCCAAAAAAATCGCTGAAGCATTGGCAGATGGCAAGCTCGTGAAAGGCGGCACGGGCGCACCATACTACCATTTGACGCACAATGGCAAGGAAATCATTGTTGGCTGCGCTGTCGGTCACTTGTACGGTTTGGCAGAAAAAGTAAAGACCAAAGGATTCCAATACCCTGTTTTCGACATCCAATGGGTGCCAACGAGCGATGTCTCGAAAGGCGCGGCATTCTCAAAGAAATATTTGGAAGAGCTGAAAAGGCTCGCAAAAGAAGCAGACACCTTCACGGTCGCGACTGACTACGATGTTGAAGGCGAAGTCATCGGACTGAACATTGTGCGCTATGCGTGCAAGCAAAAAGACGCGCACAGAATGAAGTTCAGCACGCTCACAAAGGAAGACTTGGTCGAAGCATACGCTAAAGCACTGCCTCACTTGGACTGGGGGCAGGCTGAAGCCGGAGAGACAAGACACTTTTTGGATTACTATTACGGCATCAACCTCTCGCGCGCGCTCACGTCGGCAATCAAGACTGCAGGCATGTTCAAGATTCTCTCAACTGGCCGCGTGCAGGGTCCTTCATTGAAGATTATCACTGATAGAGAAAAAGAAATTCTTGCGTTCAAGCCAGTGCAGTTCTGGCAAATCGAGCTGCAAGGAAAAGCCACAGGCCGTGCGCCAGAGAATTCAACGAGTTCTCTGAGCGCAAAGGCGCAACCGGTCAGCGCGTGGCACAAGGAAGACAAGTTCTGGGACAAGAGCAAGGCAGACGCTATTTTCGCAAAAGTGAAGGATGAAAAGAAAGTCCCAGTCACCAATCTCACCAAAAAACAGTTCAAGCAGCATCCTCCGACACCGTTCGATCTCACGACGCTACAAACAGAATCCTATCGCTGTTTCGGGATTTCACCAAGGTTCACGCTCGACATCGCGCAAGACCTGTACACGGCAGGATACATTTCTTATCCGCGAACGAGCAGCCAGCAGTTGCCGCCTGCAATCGGGTTCAAGAAGATTTTGCAGTCGTTGAGCCGCGAAGACGCGTATGAATTGTTGGTGAAGAACTTGTTGAAGAAAAGCTCGCTCAACCCATTCAATGGCTCAAAGACAGACCCGGCGCATCCGGCCATTTATCCAACCGGCATATTGCCGAAGAAACTCGAGGACCGCCCGGCAAAAGTTTACGATCTCATTGTCAAACGCTTCCTCGCGACATTCTCAGACCCTGCAACGCGCGAGACAATCACGGCAGAAATCACGGCAAAGCAGGAACTGTTTATTGCGTCAGGCACCACTACAATCGAGAAAGGCTGGCACGCCTATTATGCTCCGTATGTTCCATTTTCAGAAGATGAACTGCCTCCGATGGAAAAGGGAGACGCGATTGAGGTCACGCAATTCCTTCAGCACGCGAAAGAGACGCAGCCTCCGAAGCGATACACTGAGGCAAGCATCATCAAAGAGCTCGAGAAACGCAATCTTGGCACGAAAGCGACTCGAGCGAACATCATTGAAACTCTCAACGAGCGCAACTACATCACAGGCAAGGCCATCCAAGCGACTGAATTGGGCATTCATACAGCTGATATTTTGGAGAAATACGTTCCTGAAATCGTCGACGAGAAATTGACGCGGCATTTCGAAGAACAGATGGACTCTATTCGCGAACATAAAGCAAAAGGGGAAAATATCCTTGCGGAAGCCAAAACTGTGCTTACCAAGCTCTTGACCAACTTCAAGACAAAAGAGAAAGAAGTTGGCGAAGGACTCAAGACCACGTTCCAAGACACGCGCACTTCATTGACGCGCGTTGGCAAGTGTCCGAAATGCAAAGAAGGCCATCTTGTTCTGAGAAAAGGCAAGTTCGGCAAGTTCATTGCCTGTGATACGTATCCAGAGTGCAAGACAACGTTCAAGTTGCCGACGAACGGTTTAGTGCAAGTGACTGACAAGATTTGCGACGTCTGCACCCACCCTATCGTTTTGATGATTAAGAAGGCCAAGAAGCCGCAAGAAGTCTGCATCAACCCCGACTGTCCAAAGAAAGTGATTGATTTGGGCAACATTGTCGGAAGCAGTTGTCCAAAGTGCAAGATCGGCAAACTGTTGGTGCGAAAGAGCGTCTACGGCCAGTTCATCGCCTGCGACCAGTTCCCGAAGTGCAGATACATCCAGAAAGCTGAAAGAGTCGTGAAGACTGCA
>CAYHVU010000008.1:0-24327 GCA_964360075.1 uncultured Methanosarcinales archaeon | reverse complement strand
AAGCCTACCCTAACATTTAAATACCATCTTACAGACGATTCTTTGGGTTATGACGACAAAAGAAGCACCTAAAGACAAGCTTGATGCCGCCTTCTTCGATTACGTCAACAACGTCTCAGGCGTCGAGGACGAAAACAAGGCATTGCGCGATCAGAACGGCCAACTCGAACGCGAACTCGAAAAGTTCAGGCGCGCGCCATTGATTGTGTGCGAAATCAAGGAGATTCTTGGCCATCAGACACTTGTGCGTCTTCCGAACGGCAACGAATTCCTCGTCGAAATCAGCACAAATTGCGAACAACTCAAACCAGGCGATAGCGTCGTTGCCGAACAAAAGAATCTCACAATTCTTCGTAAACTCTCAACAACTAAAAAGTTTGATGTAGAACGTTTTGTCGTAATCGACAAGCCTGATCTTTCCTGGGATAAAGTCGGCGGATTAAAAGAACAAGAACGCGACATTCGTGAAGTCGTTGAATTACCACTCAAGAAACCTGAACTTTTTCGCGAAGTAGGCATCAATCCACCGCGCGGCATCCTGTTGCACGGACCGCCTGGAACTGGCAAGACATTGCTCGCGAAAGCTGTGGCTGCCAGCACAAACAGCACGTTCATCGAAGTGGTCGGCTCCGAACTAGTGCAGAAATTCATCGGTGAAGGCGCAAAGCTCGTCAAGGAAATGTTCCAGTTGGCACGCGAGAAGGCACCGAGCATCGTGTTCATCGATGAGCTTGACGCTATCGCTGCTACGCGCGTCGACGTCGGCACATCCGGCGAGCGCGAAGTGCAACGCACGTTCATGCAGTTGTTGAGCGAAATCGATGGCTTTGAACCGTTAGGAAATGTAAAAATTATCGGCTGCACCAACCGCAAGGACATCCTCGACCCGGCAGTCATTCGTCCAGGAAGACTCGATCGCTTGATTTACGTTCCATTGCCGGATGCAACCGGACGCAAGGAAATCTTTCACATTCACAGCAAAAATATGAAACTCGATAAGAAAGTTGACATTGATGCGCTTGTCCTTTTGACCGAAGACTGCTCTGGCGCAGAGATTAACGCTATGTGCACAGAAGCAGGTTACGCGGCAATCAGAAAAGACCGCACAAAGATAATGATGGATGATTTTATTGCTGCGGTAGATAAGGTGAAGACGAAAGGAGACACGGAATTCAGGAGAATGTTTGGATGAATTGTTCTGCTTGTGCCATTACGTTTCCTGAAGCAAAAATCAAGAGTCTGCAGCACTGGGACGTCTACGTACACCCGAACCAAACCTATCTCGGGCGAGGATTGTTTGTCTTGAAACGCCACGCTGCACTCAAAGAGCTCACCAAGGAAGAACGCGACGAACTTGCTCGAGCGCAGGAAGTATTTTTGACGCTTGTCAATCGCGACTTCAAGCCTGAAACTGTCGAACATCATGATCATGACATACACGCGCAACACGAAGTCGTTCCGCGTTACAAGTCATTCAGAATCATCAATGGAGCAGAATTCACGGATGAGCACTTCGGAAAACACGCAGACCTCGCGCATGAATGGAACATCGAAGGCTCTGCAAAATCATTCTTGATAAGAATGCTCGTGATGCGGTTCAGGCAGTCTTTCTTGAACGTATAAGCGCGTCGACCGAAACGCGATAGACATGCGGACTGCTTTGACCCACGCGTACGATGCGTTGCACTGTACACTGCTTTTTCGCTCGCACACACGCGGGCACGAGAGGGTCTGCTGCGCTCGTAAAAGCTGTGTCGTGCGCAAACGTGTAAAAATGCACGGTTGCTTTTGACTTGCACACACGTAATGCCGCAGGAATAAATGTCGCACCCGTTAAAGGCAAGGGCATGATGACGCGATCAAAACGTTCTTTGGTGCGCAAACACCAGCTTTTTGCATCTGCTTTGATAACAGTGATTTTGTGATTGAGTTTGTTGAGCGTGAGATTCTCCTGTGCTTGCTTATGCGCCACAGGATTCAGTTCGACAGATGTGATATGACTGGCAAAGGTGTGTTTGGCGAGCACAAGCGCATAGGGCGCGACACCACCAAACAAGACGAGAATCTTTTCGCCGGGTTTCACGAGCCGCGCAATTCTAAGGCGTTCTGAGCTCAAGCGCGGAGAAAAATAAGTTTTTGCAACGTTAACGCGCATGCGAAGACCACTTTCCTTGTGCTCAGTTATTACTGTTCTTTTCCCAGCGAGTAACGTGAGCTTCTGGACGCGATATTTTCCATGATGTATACCGGTTTTGCGGTACACTGATATGAAAAACGGATGCCGCGAAAGAAACGACTTGGCAGACTGTTTTGTGCCGTGCTCCATGATTGCCACGGCACCTATTGCGTCAAAGCTCGTCATAAAAAGTGACTCAATCCTTTTTGCTGACGCTGCTCTGCGCCGTGCATAAGCTCATTGAGCGTCTTCTCCACACGTTCTGCCGCGAAGTTGTGCTCATCAACCAAAAACCTCATCACTGCCTTCGCATCAGGCGGTCTCCATTCCAATGCATAATCTTTTGTTACTGAAGGATTCTTGAAAAGATCAAAGATCTCTTCCCAAGCAGTCTCAAATGAGTCACTCCATTTGACCGCGGCAAACAATGCACTGAAATTCTTCCCGTGCTCAGTGACTAGTTTTACTGCTTTTTTTGGCCCGATGCCTTTGATCCCACCTATGTTGTAATCAGTTCCAACAAGCATTGCCAAAGCAATGAGTTGGTCTTGCGTGAGCTGCAATGTATGCAAAACATCCTTGAGCTCGATAAGCTCAGGACGCACAAACGTATACGCTAACTGACCTGGTTTTTTCCTGCGACCAGTAACAGCAAGATTTCGCACGAGTCTTGATGCCCCGAAGATAAGGCTGTCCGCGTCTTGGCTTGCGCTAGCCCAGACTGCGCCTTGTTTCGCTAGATAAGCCGCTTGCGCTTCGCCCTCGCTTGCGCCCTGCACGCACGGAAGCCCTAATGCCTCAATAAGTTTGCGCGCTTCGCCCACCATCTCTTTTGTCAGGTGGATGGAACGAGCCGCGTATTTGCGCATCGCGTCCCGGTCTTCTTCCTTGACAGCAACGTGATATTTTGCCTCTGCGTCTAATTTGAGTTCTGCGCGGCGTTGCTGCTCTGCTTTTTTCAGCACAGGTGGCTTTCCATCAAAAACAAAACACGGCTTGATACCTGCCTGCATGAGCTTTGTGGTACGCGAGAAAAGCCCAATCAAGTGGCTTGTGACGCGACCTTTGCTATCAGTCAATAGTGAGCCGTCCGACCCACGAATGGTGGCAAGAAACTGGTACAAAAAAAGACTAGTGTCTATAGCCACTCGTTTGCCCGCGAGCGCGCTGAGTTCGATCTCTGTCTTTGGAACGAGTTCGAATATCTTTACGCCCATTACACGACCTGAATAGCAAGCACGATGTCCCCGCTATATTCTTGGTTGACCTCAGAGAATTGCGCTTGATGAAAGACATTTACGTCAAATTCATACGTGCCCTTTTGCGGAGTACTGCCATCAGCAAAGTCTTTGACTTCGACAACAATTGATTGGAAGCTTTGCTGATTTGGCTGTAACGGCGTGACCGAGTAGTCGTTGTGTGCTAGCCAGGTTGCGACATCTGTGGCGTCAACGCCGTCTATAGTATTCGTGGACTTGTCATAAGCACGTTTGAACTTAACGTCTACGAGGAAATTGTCCTTCTCAGGGACTCTGTTCGTAAACGCAATGCCGAATGTGTAGTGTTGACCGAGCGAGAGTTGCTTATAACTTTCGGTCATGAAATACTTTGTCGTGCTTGTGAGTCCTGCCTTGAGCTTTTGTGAAGTCTCAGCAGACATGGAATAGTCAACGAATGTAGGAGTAGTAGGCCCAGGAAAAGGAACGGGTGCAGAAGGCACGCTTGGTACTGGTGTGATTGGTGCTTCCGGTAGCTCCTGTAATGCGGGGCCGCAGCCAGCAAGAATCAATAGACATAGTGCGAGTATCGCGGTTGTTTTCATTTTATTCCTCCCAGTCTCGTAAATACCAGCCCCCTTAACTCTTTCGCGAGCAAATCTTGGCCCTTTTTGCTCAGCTCGCCTGGCGCAAGAAGCACAGCAGGAAGCTTTTTCAGCTGTCCCTGCGTGAACGCCGCTATCAGATCAGCATCCGTGAGCTTGTTCTTGTTCCGCGCCTTTGCGTAACACACGAAACTTCCAACAGGACTCGGAACCTCTAAGATAAGGTCATAGTCCTGCTTCTTCTTTATCATAACGTGTTCGAGTATTTTAAGATTGCCTTTGGCACAGAACGCCTGCAATTCCTGAAAAAAAGAGTCTGAAAGCGCAGGATCATCAAGTAAGGACGGCGCTGGCACGGGAGCCGGAGGAGGAGCAAGCGCAGCAACAGGTAAAGCGGCTGGTTTTTGCGCGACTGGCGCTTTCGGCACTAACGACTTTTGCACTTCAAGTTCTGGCTTTTGACGCGCGATTTTTCTCGGTTTCTTTTTCTGCGGTTCAGGAACAAGTTTTGTTGGAGCCGCCGGTATGGACACAGTAACTGACGGACGCAAAACAGGCATAGATAGAACTACTTGCGGACGCGCAACAGGCGCCGGTGCGGGTTGCGGCGCAGGCTCAAGCGCTGCACGAATCATGTTTGACGCATCAGCATCAGGCAGAGCATACCATTTCCAGAAGATTTCAGTCACACCATCATGAGTGACATTCAAGGCAAACGCGAAATCCTTGATGCCGCGCAATGAAACGCGCGTCAATGCTTCTTGCTCTCGGTCGCGCAATACTTTCTGTTGCTGTAGGAGTTCGATTGTTCTGCGATCCTTTTCGTTCAGGCTTGTAGTGAAGTTAAGAAGCATTGCTTCCTGACCGGGCGAAAAGTAGAGTGGGGAGCCTCCTACTTTGAGATTCGATACTTTCAGGCTTCCTTTGCTGACAAGTTCTGAGAGCATCGCGCTCGCCATGAGAATGTTCGTGCCTACTTCCTTTGCGATATGCACCGGGAGAATCGGGCCTTTGACGTGCACGAAGGAGAGCACTTTATCCCTGTAATCGAGAACCATATGTTTTGACGACGAGAAACGCTATTTAAAGATTATTGTGATGGAGCTATCTCACTGAAAGATTGCGGCGGCGTACCCAAGCAACATCCCAGAAGCTCACATCCTCATCATCGTCAACTACTGCGAGCAGCAAATGCTTATTGACGCTATGCGCAACGCGGTTCTGCGCTGAAAACTCCTTCCAACTTATCTGCTGGCGCTCATGAACGGGCAGCACAATCCATTGCGCGTGCTTTTTTACGTGTGTATAGACACGAAAGTCCGCGCCGAACTTTAGGCCTGTCTTGACTATGTAGCCTTGGTCGTTCAAATCACGGAATACGACATAGCTTGTCCAAAAGTCACTCATACCTCGTTTAGCCAACTTTGTGAGTGCGTCGAATGAGCATTTTTTGCCGGCCATCGTGATTACTGTAAGCTTGCCTCGTTCCTGCAAATAGAGCGCTTCAATAAGCGAGAGCTGAACACGACCATCTGCGAGCCGCTTGCCAAACAATTTCGTGAGCTTTCGTGCGAATGCCGAGTTTTCAGTAATAATGCGCCTGTGCGAAAGCAGTGCCTTAATCATTCAAGATTTGCCGGGAACTGACTTTAAAAAGATTATCTTTTTAAATCTCGTCGCACGTGAAGGATTATGCAACTCACGTTTCTCGGAACCAGCGCCATGGTGCCGACCAAAGAGCGCAACCATTCAGCCGTCTTCCTGGAATACAAGGCGGAAGGGATTTTATTTGATTGCGGCGAAGGCACGCAACGCCAGTTCAAGCTTGCAGGAATTCCAATGACTAAGATTACGCGAATCTTTCTGACGCACTGGCACGGAGACCACGTGCTCGGGCTGCCTGGGGTGATACAGTCCCTCGGCGCGATGGAATATACAGGAACACTACACGTCTATGGCCCTGAAAAGAGCAAATTACACATCGGAAAGATGTTTGAAGCATTCGTGTTTGACCATCGCATCATGATTGAAGTGCACGAATGCTCCTCAGGTATCATTCATGATGACGAAGATTATTTTGTCGAGTGCGCGCCTTTAGACCACAAAATTCCGTGTCTTGGATTTGCGCTGGTGGAGAAGGACCGGCATCGCATAAATATGCCTGCATTGAAGAAATTGGGCGTAACCGAAGGCCCTCACCTGAAACCGTTGCAAGAAGGCGAGAACATTGATTGGAAAGGAAAACGCATCCTTGCAAAAGATGTAACTACGCACGTGCAAGGTAAGAAGGTCGCATATATCGTAGATACTCGCATGTGTGACACAGCCATCCAAATCGCGAAAAATGCAGATGTGCTCATTTGCGAAAGTTCATATGCGTATGATTTGCAGGAGAAAGCGCACGAGCACCGACACCTTTCTGCGCGTGATGCTGGACTTATTGCAAGTAGAGCAAACGCAAAGAAACTCGTGTTGACGCACTTCTCTGCAAGATATAAGAACACGCACGAAGTTGAAGCTGACGCTCGCGATGTTTTTGATAATGTAATCGCGGCGAAAGATTTGATGAAGATTATTATTTGATATCCATAGCCTGCACTGTCTTTCTGCCTGCAGTTAATGCTGCCGTGACTGCTTGCTTGCCGATGTTGTCTGCGTGCTTTTCGAGCAGTTGTTTGAGCGCGGCCTTTGCGTCCTCGGAGACGCGCTCGGCGCCGGCTTTCTTGAGCAAGGCTTCCATCGTGGCCAAGGGCAGCAAACGTTCGGTCATGTGCTCTCGGAGGTTGCGTTCTTTTTAAGCGTTGCGAGCGAAAGACACATAAAGCGCGAAACGCTCAATAATGCATGAGCCGCAAAAGTAAGGGTATTTCTGCAGAACGAGAGCTGATACATTTGTTCTGGGGCACTGGAAACTGGGCAGCTATCCGCGTTGCAGGCTCAGGCGCAATCAAGTATCCTGTGCCTGACTTGCTTGCCGCGAATAACATCCGCAAGCTTGCGATTGAGTGTAAAAGCACGAAAAGCAAACAACAGCATCTGGACAAAGAACAAATTGACGGTTTACGCGAGTTTGCGCAAAAGTTCGGCACCGAAGCATGGATTGGCGTGCGATTCAACAATGAAGGTTGGCGCTTCCTGAGTCTTGAGGATCTCAAACAGACGCCGTTGGGCTATTCTGCGAATTTCACACACGCCGAAGCAAAAGGACTGTCATTCGACGAACTCATCGGAAAGTTCTGAGAAAGGTTTATAAACGCCCGGGCGCGGTTTTCTGACTTCAGTGTGAAGACTATGCCAAAAGCAGCCGGAACAGTCATTGAAGATGTAGTGAGTCAATTGATAGGCGACGACGTCCTGCCTTTGGTAAAAGCACTCAAGAACAAACAGAACGTTTCTGAATTCAAGCTCGCGAGCACGATCAGACGCGAAATCAACCTCACGCGCAACATGCTCTACCGACTGTACGACCAGAACTTGGTTAGCTTCAACCGCAAAAAAGACAAGAAGAAAGGATGGTACATCTATTACTGGACGTTCAATGTCAAACGCATCAAGTATCTTGCAGAAGAACTGAAGAAGAAACGGCTAGAGAAATTGCAGGAACGCCTTGGGCGCGAACAGACAACACAGTTCTTTTCGTGCAAAAGTAACTGCATCCGTTTGAGCTTCGAGCAGGCAACAGATTTCGAATACAAGTGCCCCGAATGCGGCGAATTGCTGAATCAGGAAGACAACAGCAAGAAGATCTATGACATCAAGACCGAAATAGTGTCATTACAGAAAGCACTTGCGGCAAAACCAGCAAAATTAGTAATAAAAGAAGCGGTTAAGATGCAGCCAAAGAAAAAACACTCTACACCCAAAGCCAAGGGTAAGCGTGCGAAAGCTCGTCGATAAATCTAGCGTGGGAAAAAATACCGAGTTCTGAGATGATACTAACCTTGTTCGGGCTTATTGATTCATAGGTTGCCACGCAACGTTTCTGGCGTCCATGCGCAACGTAACAATTCTTTGCTATGCCTGGCACGGCTTCAAGATGTCTTGTGAATTGGAAGCCTGTTGCAAACGCGTATGCTGGAATGCCGCGATTGTTGGCGAGCTCAACAAGTAGTTCTGCGCCGATTGGCGAAATGACTTTCTCGGATGTGATTGCGATGACTGGTACAATGACCATGTCTGCGTTCTTGACTGCTTGGCGAGCCGCTAATGGTTCGTAGACAGTGCTTGGCACGGAAGACGCAGCATGACCTATGATGTGTAGAGCTGCCTTTGTCTTTTCCATAACAGCCAATAATTCGGCGGTGGGTAGGAGCGCAATTGCACCCCCTTTCTTGACGCGATGGAGAAGAGTTGATTGCGCATTGGTTTCGGCAGACCGTAATACGGCTTTGCAACGCTGGATGCGTTCGAGAACTGATTCTTTATGCCCAAATTTGGCGGCGGCAAGCACTGACGTGACAAGATTCTTTGTTACGGGATCATCAGGCAAACGTTTCGCGAGCGCAGAGAGCGTCTGATAGAGTTTGTCTTCCGGAGCGCGGTGCGTTGCTTCATCCAGCTGGCTTAAGGCATTCATCGCTTCTTGCGGATGGAGCGCTCAATCTTAAGCTCTTCCCTTACTATTTGTTGCGCCATGCGCTCGATGTGGTCCTCGATCCTCGCAACTCTTCGCTCCATCAGAACCAGAATTCTCAACGAGTAAACAATCGCGGCCAGCGTACCAACAATAATTGCCAACGTGATTCTGACTAAAACATCTTCAACCATAGGTCACCTCTCTTGACTGAATAAGAAGCAAGGATGTTTAAAAAGGTTTGGGCTAAAGGAACAAGCTACTTTCTTCCTGAGGAGATTTTTTGCACCGGACGTGCCCCGAGCGCGGGCCAAGTGACGAGGTAGACATTGGCGACCAAAATGAACGAATCATCGTCGTAGACGCCGAGGACAACAGCCCGCGCTTCATCTTGCGTAGGTGTGTTGTTGAACCGGTAAGCGCGCACGTTTTTCTCCGTGACCCATTTGAATACTGCGTTGATTTTATCAACTGCATCTTTGGTGTCAAGAACTTTTTGGGCGTACTCTTTGGTTTTCGTTCTTTTGTTCGTGATGTTACCATTAGGTCCGATAAGTGCTGCGTTGATTTTGTGCTGCGTTGCAAGACTATAGTCATGAATGATTTTGTCAAGACCGTGCGCTTTCCACACGACTCGCGAGAGCGTATTAATCCAAGGCTTACCTGGGCCGATAATGTCGCACAATGCTGCACGTGCCTGCTCAACAAGCTCCTTTTTCGAACTCGCGTTGTTGTCATACAGTGTCTTGCAGAGTGCGTACACGAGTGGTGCAGAACACGCACGATACTCATCAGGCTTCGCATATTTGGTGTGTTCAGCATGCTCTTCCTGCGTGCGCGACGGCAAAGGATTCTTGCACACATCATACGCACAAGTCAGTCCGCCAAGCCGCACCCCACTTATCCTGTAACCATCAGTCAATGCTTCAATACCAAAACTCGAAGGATTTGTCGAAGGTATTGTTGACGTGCGTGTTTTTTTCATCTTACTTCGCCCTTTCCCACAACATATCAAACACGTTTTCCATTCCTTTGGCGATGAAGTTCGTGTTCAACCAAACACCGAAGTCGTAGTTGGCGTGCGTTTCCTTGTCATCCAAAGGCATCATGATTACGTGCTTGCCGTCAACGACAACGAAGCGCGCGCGGATGCCATCCAAATTCTTGACTTGACCGTATGCGCTCAATATCTTGACTGCCGCTGTGTTTTCTTTTGACAATTGAGCTGCAATCTTGATCTTCGCGCCCTTTTCTTTTGCCTTTTGCAATGCCAATTTCAGATTTTCTGCTTCGTGATTAATACCTGTTTCGGTCGTGACAATCAAGACGCTCTTCTCTGCGTTCTTAACTATGCTGTGCAAATGGTTGTACAAGTTGCTACGACCTTTGATTGCACCAGTCAAATCTGCGGGGTCTACAAGTTCAACGCCTTGTTTGTGTAACAAGTTAAGCTCACTCAAAACTTCCGAACCTTTCAAGTTCTCCAATTGTCTACCTTGACGTTCAGCTTCCTCAGCAGTGCGCTTCTTGATTCGGTCAATAACTTCCGAAGGCGTGACCGCAAGGTACTTGATTGGCTTGCCCAACTTCATAATGATGAATCCTTTCTTCTCGAGCGATTCTAGAACGTCATAACTGCGCGAACGCGGAACGTTAGCAATATCAGAAAGCTCACCTGCAGTAGAAACACCGCGTGAAAGCAGTGCTGTCCACAGTTTTGCTTCGTAGCTATTTAGACCAAAATCTTTGAGTTTGCCTAAAAACTCTTTCTGGACAATCATTGGGTGTTCCTCGTTGAGTGGTTTACTAATAAACACCCCTTTGACTGTCTTTTTACCTTGTTTACGAACTACTCATATATAAAGCTTTCTTTTTTTGTTACTGAGTAATAGCGACAAAACAAACATTAGGAAAGATTGTGCGCAGTTTACAGTGTCATCAACGGGCCACTCTGACTCCTTGATTGCGTTTGGAATACGAAATGATGTTTCTGACCTTAAATGTAGATGCAAACTTTGTTTTCAGGCGTACTTCTTTTGCATGAACGAATTAATGACTTGTAATATATATTTTCTTTTATACCTTCTCTATCATCTATTCTCTATTTATTATTTCTTATTTTTCTATTTCTTCTTTATTATATTTTCTATATAGAAAATATTAAATTCATTCATGAAATAATGAAATAGAATAGATAGAAAAGAAAATGAATAAACAGAAAGAATGGTTGAAAAGACACAATCAATACACATTCAGTTTCGTTTTAAACTCAAACTTCCACATCTCCAAACGAAACAGCAGGGTGTCTGTGTCGCAAAGCACCACATTCAAGAATACGAAAACATAAATACCTCTCTTTCGTTTGGAAACCTAAGAAAGGGGGTTATGTATGGAAGAAAAAGGACTTGTGAACTTCTTTGAGCAGTTTCTCTCAAAAAAATCCTTATTTATCAACAAGGCGGTGTTGCAGTCACAATTCTTGCCAGGAATTATCAAGCATCGCGACCAACAAATTGCGCAAGTCGCGAACATTCTTGCACCTTGCTTGAAAGGTGAAAAGCCAAGCAATCTTTTCATTTACGGTAAAACAGGCACAGGAAAGACGCTCGTTGCAAAATACACAACAGAACAAATTGCGCAAGTCGCACAGCAGCGCGCGTTACCAGTAAAAATCGTTTCCATTAATTGCAAACTCAAGAAGGTTGCTGACACTGAATATCGTCTTGTCGCTCAACTTGCCAAAGAGTTTGGTAAGGAAGTTCCACCAACCGGATTGCCCACGGATGAAGTCTACAGAATTTTCTTTTCTGCGCTCGACCGCGAAAAGCGCGTTGTGATACTCATTCTCGATGAGATTGACCAACTAATAGGAAGAGCAGGTGACGCACTCCTCTATAATTTGACGCGCATCAACCAAGACCTCATCAACGCACAAATCAGCATTGTTGGCATCAGCAACGATTTATCATTCACAGACACGCTTGACCCACGCGTCAAAAGCTCATTGAGCGAAGAAGAGCTCGTTTTTCCGCCGTATGATGCAGTGCAGTTGCAAGATATCCTTCGTGATCGCGCAAACCTCGCTTTTAGGCCAGAAGCAATTGTGGCAGGCGTACTCGAAAAATGTGCCGCGAGAGTGGCAAGCGACAACGGTGACGCACGAAAAGCACTAGAACTTCTTCGAGTTGCGGGTGAACTAGCAGAGCGTGCTAACCTCAACCATGTGCAAATTTCACACCTCGACGCCGCGGATGAAACCATCGAAAAAGACCGCGTGCTTGAGCTCGTGCGCACACAACCCAAACAACACCAAGCTACACTATATGCTATACTGAACGTCTGCAACGACACCGCGCGCGCAGTATTCACCGGTGAGATTTATGATGCTTACCAAAAAATATGCGAACGGACAAAGCTCAGACCACTCACACAGCGACGCGTCAGCGACATCATAGCTGAGTTTGATATGCTCGGGCTTATCAGCGCAAAAGTAATCAGTAAAGGCAGGTATGGAAGAACGCGCGAAATCAGCGTCGCCGTGCCTTCCCATAACCACGCCCGCATTAACCAACTACTTCACGAGGGTCTTTCACTCTCATGATGCTGCAGCCCGTGAGCCTCGACAAACGAAAAAAAATTGTCGAATTCTGCATAAAAAACAAAGTGCTCTTGACTAGGCAGGCAGTTGAACGTCTAAATGATGAAACGCTTGTTGACACGCTCTACACACAGATATCTGAAAACCCGCGGCTTTCACCGAACGAGATTGTCACCAAACTTACATCAGTCTCTGCAGCGTACCCCATTTCAGTCACTTGGGAGTACAACGACCAACCAACGAAACACACATTACAAGATTTCGTTAGCTATTTCAACACACGTTATCAGAAAATCTCAAAATTTCTCCGCGCACGTCAAGAATTGCAAAACGCAACAAGCATCAGTCGTGTGCTTGCATCTACCGCGCGCCAACCCGCCGTCGTTATAGGCATCGTATCCAGCAAAGATATCACAAAAAACGAAAACCTCATTCTTACAGTTGAGGACCCGACTGGCATTATCAAAGTCTTAGTCACCAAAAAGAAAGAGGAACTTTTTGCGCAAGGGCAGGATATCGTGCTAGACGAAATCATCGGCGTTACAGGCGCGAGCAGCGGTAATGGCGCAATATTCGCGAACACGCTCCACTACCCTGATATTCCCCATCAAGAGATTAAAAAATCCCCAGATGAAGCTTATGCGGTCTTTCTGTCCTGTCTTCACATTGGCAGTGCACGGTTTATGGAGGAGGCATTCGAAACATTCATATTATGGCTGCGCGGAGAACACGGCACTCCCGAGCAGCGCGCAATGGCCGCGAAAGTGGGATATGTCTTTCTCATCGGCGACACAGTCGATGGCATCGGCATCTATCCCGGGCAAGAAGAAGGATTGACGCTTAAAGATATCTATCAACAATATGCCGAAGCCGCGCGTCTGCTCAGCGGCGTCCCAAAACACATCCACCTAGTCATCTCTCCAGGCAATCATGATGCATTGCGGCTCTCAGAGCCACAGCCACACTTGTTCAAGGACTACGCGCAACCTTTGTGGGAGCTTCCGAACGCGATAATGACGGGCAACCCGTGTATAGTCAACATCCACGCCAAAAACGGGTTTCCTGGGTTCAATGTGCTGACCTACCATGGATTTTCGTTTGATGATTACAGTGAAATGGTGCCAAGCATCAAGAACACAGGCAAAAACTGTTCCGAACGCACACCGAGCATCATGAAATTTCTGCTCCAGCGTAGACATCTTGCGCCTACTCACACCAGTACGCTATACGTTCCTGATCCGAAAGGAGACCCGCTCGTAATCGAAACAGTGCCTGACATCTTCGCCGCAGGGCACATCCACAAGGCAGGCACTGATACGTATCGCGGCGTCACAATAATTTGTTGTAGCACCTTTCAGAGGAAAACACCTTTTCAAGAACGTGTGGGGCACGTGCCTGATCCTGGCATAGTCCCAGTCTTAAATTTACAGACGCGTAAGGTTCACATGCTTGATTTTGGTGATGCATCATGATTGTTGCCAGCCCCGCGATGCAAGCATATTTTGACCGACTTCAACGTCAGGTAGATGAAGCGCACGTTGTTGCGTCACAAGCTCGGAAACAATTGTTCGACGCGGTGCCAACTGTTGAAGTCTCACTTGCCAAAAATATGGCTGAACGTGTTGTCGGGCTTATCAGCGTGCTCGCGCCGCAAATTGTGAATTCAGGCGTCGTCGAACGCATCATCGAGTTAGAGAAACAGTACACTGCGCTCGATTGGCGCGTTGCGTTCAAGATTGCGGAAGAGGTCGCACAAGAAAAGTTCTGCAAATTCAAGGATTCGCATGAAGCACTTGATATCGGCGTGCGTACAGGATTCGCGTATGTGACTGTAGGTGTAGTTTCCTCGCCGCTAGATGGAATTGTCACCATTGATTTCAAGGAGCGCATAGATAAGCGCGGCAAATATGTAAGCATCAGTTTCGCCGGGCCAATCAGAAACGCAGGCGGCACTGCAGCAGCCGTGAGCGTCCTAATCGCAGACTATGTGCGGAAAAAGTTAGGGTTTGATGTCTACGACGCAACAGATCTCGAGATTAAGCGTGCAATCACCGAACTCCAAGACTATCACGACCGCGTAACCAACTTGCAATATTTCCCGAGCGCAGAAGAAGTCGAATTTTTGATGCGTAACTTGCCTGTTGAAGTAGCCGGCGAACCTTCGGAGCGATTTGAGGTCAGCAACCACAAGGATTTGCCGCGCGTCCCAACAAATCTCATTCGCAGCGGTTTCTGTTTAGTAATGAGCTCTTGCATTCCACTCAAAGCACCTAAGCTTTGGAAGCCTTTGGGTGTGTGGGGCAAAGAATTCAACATGGAACAATGGAATTTTCTAGAGGAATTCATCAAAATCCAGAAAAAAGCAAAAGCAAAAGGCGGAGAAGCCAAGAAAGAATCAACAGCAAAAATTTCACCTGACTATACGTACATTACTGACCTCGTTGCAGGGCGTCCCATTCTCGGGCATCCACTCAGACCTGGCGCGTTCAGGCTCCGTTATGGACGTTCGCGCGCATCAGGATTAAGCGGGCAAGGCATACATCCTGCCACTATGCACGTGCTCGAAGACTACATCGCGACAGGCACACAACTAAAAGTCGAGCGACCAGGCAAAGGTGCAGCTTTCACACCTTGTGATAGCATTGATGGGCCCATAGTCAAACTTGACGACGGCAGCGTTGTCCGGCTTGAAACAGAACAACAAGCGCTTGCGGTCAAAAAACGCGTGGAAGAAATACTTTTTCTTGGTGATGTACTCATCAATTACGGCGATTTTGCAAACCGCAACCACGTGCTTGCGCCCGCGGGTTATTGCCCGGAATGGTGGGTGGCTGATGTTTATCATGCGATGACAACAAAAGGGATTGATATCGCTGCTTTGGCGAAGCAAACATCAATTCCTCTTCAGTTATCGACTCAGTGGTTAGAAAAGCCGTTGGCAGAGCATCCGACCATACAAGAGTCACTTGCGCTTTCTGCCGCAATCTGCGTTCCGTTGCATCCGTACTACACATATCACTGGGCTGATCTTGATCGGGCTCAGCTCGCGACACTCTTTGAGTGGCTACCAAAAGGAACCCTTCATTTTGATGATGCATTTTTGCACAAGATAGTTTTACCATTGGCGCACCAAGGTAAGCGTTCGCTCGAACTGCTTGGCGTGCCGCATCAGGTAGCAAACAATGAATTTGTAGTAATCAACCATCCGCACGCCGCCGCATTTGCGGTGTCTCTCGGTATGAGTTCAGGCATCCAGCAAGAAGTTTTGCAGCACACTTTAGCATCACACCCAGAGGAATCTTCATTGGCGATTGTCCGGCGGTTAAGCAGTGTTCCGTTGCGCGACAAGAGCGGGACGTACATCGGTTCTCGCATGGGCCGTCCTGAAAAGGCAAAACAACGTAAGATGACTGGCGGGCCCCACGGCTTGTTTCCTGTTGGCGACGAAGGAGGCAGATTGCGCTCCTTTCAGGCTGCAATGAAGGATGGAAAAGTAACTTCAGAATTTCAGATTGCGTACTGTCCTGCATGTAACATTTTAGGCATTTGCCGTCGTTGTGAGACTTGCGGAGCAGAAACGACTCCTCACTACTATTGCAGACAATGCGCCAAAGTGTTTCCTACCTCTACATGCCATCAGCACGGTATACTTGTCCGCGCCAAACGTCAGAGTGTCGATATAAAACGCATTTTTTCTTCAGCACTCAAACAAATTGGAATGACACTTTACCCAGATCTTATCAAGGGAGTGCGCGGCACGATGAACGAAAACCATTTTGCTGAGCATCCTGCAAAAACCATCTTGCGCGCGAAACATGACTTGTATGTTAACAAAGACGGCACCATAAGGTATGACTGCAGTGAACTTGCATTAACTCATTTCAAGCCACAGGAGATTGGCACTTCTGTCGAGAAACTTATTGAACTTGGTTACACTCAAGATATTCACGGAAAACAATTGCAGACTGATGACCAAGTGCTTGAGCTGAAACCTCAGGACGTCGTGCTGCCAGCGTGCCCGGTTGCTCCCGAAGAGGATGAAGGATCAGACGCCATAATGTTTCGTGTTGCACAGTATGTGGATGATCTTTTGACTAGTCTCTACAAACTACCTGCGTTTTACAAACTCAAGAGTACCGCGGACCTTGTAGGCCATTGCATCATTGGGCTTGCGCCGCACACAAGCGCGGGCATGCTCGGCAGGATTATAGGTTTTTCGAAGACGCAGGGATTCCTCGCACACCCGTATTATCACTCGGCATGCAGGCGCGACTGTGACGGTGATGAACTCGGTTATTTGCTGTTGATGGATGGGTTTCTTAACTTCTCGAAAGACTTTTTGCCAAAATCGCGTGGCAGCACGATGGACGCACCTCTCGTGCTCACAAGCACGTTAAATCCAAGTGAAGTTGATGACATGGCATTCGACGTAGATATTGCTTGGAAATACCCGCGCGAGCTGTACGAAGCCGCGCTTACGTATACGCCACCGAGCCAGATTAAAATTCCACAAATCAAGCACGTTCTCAACACACCGCAACAATATGAGGGTATGGGGTTCACGCACGACACGGAGGATATCAATGCAGGCGTGCTCTGCAGTGCATACAAGACCCTGCCGAGCATGGAAGAGAAGCTTCGCGGACAAATGGTGCTCGCGGAACGTATTCGTGCTGTGGACACGGCAGATGTCGCGCGTCTCGTGATAGAGAAACACTTCATCCGCGACCTCAAAGGCAACCTGCGCAAATTCTCAATGCAAGAATTCAGATGCGTCGCGTGCAACGAGAAATTTAGGCGTCCGCCGCTTGCAGGCAAATGCACCGAGTGCGGCGGCAAATTGCTGTTTACAATTACTGAAGGGAGTGTGGTGAAATATCTTGGCCCGACCATAAGTCTTGTCGAGAAGTATCATTTGTCACCCTATCTGAAACAGACAATTGAGATTGTTCAACGCCGCATTGAAGGAGTGTTTGGTCGAGACAAGGAGAAACAGACCGGCCTTGGTGCGTGGTTCGGATGAATAAGATGGAGCAAGATATCATTGTTGTTTCGCGCGAACTCTTATTTCAAGGACGAGAATTTCAAGGATTTCTTCCTGCCGCTAAAGGCAACTACTTTCAGCACATTCAATCACATTCGCGCGTACTTCGTCGTGGCGAGGCAGAAACCAATACTGCATACAAACAGCCCATAGGGTATGTTGTGCTTGTTCATCGACCAACACGCAGAATCTATACTTATCAACGCTCAACGACTGCTGCGTATGAAGAGCGTCGTCTTGCAGGGAAATGGGCGTGGGGGCTTGGTGGGCACAGCGAACCCTGTGACGAAGGACATCCAGTTAAAACCGCAGTACTGCGCGAGTTACTAGAAGAAGTAGGAGTTGTTCCAGATTCTCTGACTCTCGCTGGTTATATCAATACAGATGAGGATGAAGTGGGGCAAGTGCATTTCGGGGTGTTGTTTATTGCGGAAACTGATAACGCTATTACGTCAAAGGATCCTGCGGTAACGCAAGGCAAACTTCTCTCCATCGAAGAAATTTCTACGCTTCCTACTGCCGCTAATGTTGAGAATTGGTCGATTCTTGCGCTTCCTGCAATCAAGGAACACTTAGCACGATTCAGCCGTGCACAATAGCTGCCTGCGCGTGAGGAATCCCTTGCACTCGCTGCACATTGCTCTCTTCAATCACTTCTTCTTGGATACCGAGCGACACTGATTTCTCACCCACCAAATTTACGTGGTCTGCATTGCGGATTATATCACCAGCTTCGGCGTCTGTCTTTTCTTCTCCTTTGTAGAAGTCGCCAGTGAGGTCGAGCTGATGTTGGCCTTCCTCAAAACTTCTGCCGATGAGATCCGCGTCACATACTGCGACAAGAATTTTCCCTTCGCGTTTGTGGACTTTGACAAGCACCATCAGAGACCACCCTCAAGAATGTTATGGTGGCCCAGTCTCTGAGTGTGCTCGAAGAACGTTGCCAATTCAATATTCCTCATAAACGTTCTTCGACACATTAGATCTTGCTTTTGACAGGGCGTCGGGTGCCGCAGACGCTGCACACAAGCATGTTGAACCCGCCTTCTTTTTTGATGTCGGTGTCAGGCTTGCCACACTTCTGACAGAAAACGAATTCATCCGCGAATTGACGGATCTTGTCGTTTATGCGTGAGGCAGGCATTTTTGCGCCGAGAATAAAGAGCACACCTCTCAATGCACCGGGAGTGGCAAGTTCTTTGAGCAGATATTTCGCGAGCTGATCCATGGGGCGGCGCAATGCAGCGGCTATCTGTGTAAGATTGCTGATGACAGTCTTCGTGCCTTCAAGACGCCCGATAACTTTAGGAAGCTCAAATCGTTCCTTTGCGAGCACACTTTCAGGAATCTGGCTGCGTGCGCGTGCGAGCAATGCTGCGTAATCCATACCGACGGAAAACTCAGATATGCTTTATAAATCTTTACAACCCAAAGCTATTTATATCGACATCACGCGAATTTGCGTATGGTGCTTGAGGCGCTCACGAATCCTTTTCGTGCGGAAGCTCGTCCCTGGTCAGTTTTTCTGCTCGGGATACTTTACGCAACCATCGCAGTCTTCTTGAGCATATGGATCTTTGCCGACTATGCAAGCTTAGTAATGGTTTTTCTTACGGTGCTCGCGGCCGTACCTCTTTTTTATGCAACAATGCAAGTTGAAGAACAGAAGGACATTATGCTTGAGAACGAAAGCGCCATACTGAAAGAGCATGGCAAGGCACTTACATTCTTTATGTTCCTTTTTCTCGGGATGGTATTTGCGTTCACGTTTTGGTACATTGCACTACCCGCAGGCACATCAAGCACGCTATTCAATGTACAAAGCCAAACAATTGCAGGATTGAACCAGCACGTCACAGGCAATTTCGCGCGCGCAAGCCTGTTCAGCAAAATCTTTCTCAACAACGTAAAAGTGATGGTATTCTGCATTCTCTTCTCATTCATCTATGGTATGGGTGCGTTGTTCATCCTTGCCTGGAATGCGAGCGTAATTGGCGTAGCCGCAGGAAACTTTATCCGAACGCACATGGCCGCATATATTTCGACACTCGGATTGCAAAAAGTCGCAGCTTATTTTTATGTCGCAGCGCTGAGCTTTGTGCGTTACTTCATCCACGGCATCCCTGAAATTCTGGGCTATTTTGTAGGTGGGCTTGCTGGAGGCATAATTTCTATTGCGCTCATGAAGCACGATTTTGGAACAAAGAATTTTGAGAAAATCATCCTCGACGCATCGGATCTGCTGCTGCTCGGCATTGGCTTGCTGTTCATCGCTGCGATAATTGAAGTCTATATCACGCCCGCACTATTCTAGGATCTTGACCTTCCCCGGGCTTACTTGAAAGATTTCTCCTGCAACGAGCAAGCGTTGCAGATCATCCTGTGCTGCGCGCGCCTTTGAGAGCACGTCCTCGATGTCGGCACCATCACCTGTGTCAAGCGAGCGTATAATGTCAAGCAAGTTTGGTCTTGTTGGAAGAGTATGTTTGATTGTCGCGCGCTTTCGCACTTCAATCCAGCGTGGCGTCTCGAGCACACGCACGCATTCTGCAGAAAGAAAACGCTCCTGCCCAAACTGTCGTGGCCTACCGATGATGAGCACAGGCAAGCCTAGAATAGCGTCATCGATGCCCGGCACCTGCCCGAATGCGCGCACAGGAATACGTTCTGTGCCGTCATCAATAACGAGCCCAGGCGGGTCTCCTTCGCCTCGGTCTACGACAATCCCGATTATGTTCGCCCGTGCAATGTCGCGGCCGTCTACAGTTTGAACCGTGATGAGATCATTCGGGCGTTCATTAATCTGTCCATGAATAAGGTCGGCGATGCAGATTTGCTGCGCTACCAAAGGTTTTTGCCACTCCACCATCCATTCTAGCATCGAGACACCGATTTATAAGAATTTAGCTACTCCACGCTTGACGATAGCTTTAAATAACATCTTTACGAAAACCACCGTATGCCCACACCCGAGGTGATTGCGTCCATCCAGCGTATGCATTTGCAAGGAATTTCTTCTGCCCAAATCCATCAGAGTCTCATAGCATCAGGATATCAACCTGCGGACGCTGACCGTGCGCTCCGAGTAGCAGGCCTTCGCAGGACTTCTTGGTTTCCGATTGTTGCCGGTATCAGCGGCGGTGTCGCGGTTATCATCATCATTCTCATCATCAGCAACATTGGTCCTGCGTTCACCATGAAAACCGTGCCGCAGGCTGTCGAAGCCCGTGCTGGCGCGAGCATTTCATTCGGTGAATCCTTCACGTTCGAGCGCTCCATCGACGCAGATGAAATGGTGCTGCGCCACGAGTTGATTGCGCCCGCGACCGGTAATCTCATACTGCAGCTAGAGCAGCGCGTAGACATAACCGATTATGCTACATCAAAAGTGAGTCTCCCGGATGATCTCCAGCCCGGAAGGTATCTCATCAAGACCATTGCGGATGCAGACGGCCACACTGCAGAAGCGAGTTTCTCTTTCAAGGTGCTACCATCGCAAACAAAGCGAGTGTATCAATCTGCGCCTTCCACGTCATCTATTCCCGACTTAACTTCCACTACTACCCCGACAGCGTCTACGCAGTGCAACGACTTTGACGCATGCACGACTGATCGCGGTGAGAATGGAGTTTGTGTTTTCGAGCCGATGCCAGTATGCTGCGGCGACTATGTCTGCGACTATGATAAGGGAGAAACTACATCCACCTGCTCACGTGATTGCGCTACAGCGCCCATCGCAAAGCCATCAGGCGAAATCGTTGCCGAAGCAGAGGAAATCGCAAGCAGCGATGCCGGCCGCGCAGAACTACTTTGCGGCACACTTGCGCAGACTGCAGATGCAGATCAATGCTATGATCTTGTGGCGCGGAAGATTGCGCGTTCTGAGACGTGCGGTAGCATTATCACCGATACAACACGTGACAGCTGCTATCTTTCTTTCGCAATAAACAACAAACAATTTGATGTCTGTGCGAGCATTACAAATCCTAATTTGCAGTCATCGTGTTACTCTTTCAAAAATTTGGCAGAATTGCAGAGTTCTGCTTAGAGTCTCTGCACAAACCCTGGCTTCGGCTCGTACAAGTCGCCGCCGCGTCTGAGTTTTTGTATGATTTCATCCAATTCAGATTCAGTAATATTTTTATCCATTGCTGCAACAACCAAATCTTGGATTGGTACGGGCTTGACTTTGTTCTCAAGCTCGGCGAGCAATTCCTTTACGATGATAATCTTGTTGCGTACGCTCGCGCTCGTGTCAGTTGCAACACGGTCAATGTCGAATGCGCCAGTTTCGTCCATTGCAACAAGGCTGAGATAGTGATGCACAAGTTCAATGGCCTTCTTCGCGTTCTTGCGTGAGACTTTGTCTGAGAGATGGAGGCGTGCGTGTGCTTCTGACAAACGAATGAGCGCTTCGAGCTGTCTCGCGGAGATTGGAACGGATTTGATGGCTCCCTCCTTGCCGCCGGAAGAGCGCATTTGTAGATAATAATTCTTGATTTCCTCAATCGCGCCTTCAGTGAGCACGGGGAACACTTTCTGCTTCGCGTAGGCGATGTACTTTCGTAACAGTCCTGTTTCGAGTTCAGCTTCTGTCTTTAGATTATGGTGCAAATCAAGCACGAACTTCGCGAGCTTTTCGTCTTTGGCCGGGTCGGGTAAATCCTTGATTGGAAAAATGAGGTCAAAACGGTTGATGAGCGTAGGTGGAAGATCGATTTGCTTTGCAACAGTGTCATACGGGTCGAATCTGCCAAACTTTGGGTTGGCCGCCGCGAGCACGGTCGTTTCCGCGCGAAGCGTGGCTTGGATGTTCGCCTTGCTGATCGTGATGGTCTGACCTTCCAATGCTTCGTGCATGGCTGCAGTGTCATCCTCGTTCATCTTGTCCATTTCGTCAATGCAACAGATGCCTTTGTTCGCGAGCACGAGCGCACCTGCTTCAAGACTCCAGCCTCCAATGAATTCGTCCTTGATGACGCTGGCAGTTAAGCCTGCGCCCGAGACGCCTTTACCCGAGATGAATCTTCCTTTGGGCGAGACTTTGGTGATACGTTTGAGCATCTGCGATTTTCCGGACCCTGGGTCTCCGATAAGCAGCACGTGAATGTCGCCGCGCGTCGAGACACCATCATCACGCATCTTGCGGACGCCACCCATCAACTGGAGTACTAGCGCTTCTTTTATTTTTTCGTGGCCGTAGATGCTTGGTGCGATGCTTCCGAAAAACTTTCGTTCGAGGTACGGGTCTGCCGCAAGTTCCTTAATCTTGGCTTCGTCTTCAGCTGTGAGTTTGATGTCGTAATAGTCTTCTTCTTTCGGCTCGATGAAGTTTGCCTCAAAGACAATTTCTGACTTGACGCTTTTTGCGCCGGATTTGAGTGTGATGGGCACTTCCTTGAGCATCCCAACAACAAGAATCTTTACGCCGGGGTTGGTGCGTTTCTCTGACATCGGGCTGGCAAGGTCATTCTTGAGGAAAATGTTGAGACGTTTTGGCTGTTCTCCACCTTCTAACTGTTCTGATGCCTCTTCGACGACCAATCCTTGTGCGTCCACGAGCTCGCGGCTGATTTCTCTGAACTTGCCTTTTCGGCCGCAGGAACACTTGCTCGGCTCCTTGAATGTTTCATCAATTTGCAGGATACTCATGATATTGCCGCAACTCGGGCATTCAAAGCGTGCGCTCGTGACGTGCGGCCTCACTTCTGTCTTGTTTCGCACGACGCCTTCAATCGCTAAAAACTTTTTCAGGTGTTCATGACGTAAATTGCGCACGTTCATACAACTGCTCGGAGGTAGATTCTTGTAGCGTGTTGTGAAACCTTTGTTGCTTCCCGGTAGATCAAACTGTTCGATAGCAAGTTGGCTTGCTTTCAGAACTTCTTCCGGATGCTCAAGCAGAACATCAGCAAGACCTGGCTCGAATCGAGCAAGCTCTTGAAAGTCTACAACCAAAAATTTCTCGCCTTTACGTGCGTGCTCGACGAGGTCAGCGTAATAAGCGCGCTCGAAGAACTCAACGAGCATCCGGATCATTTCCGGTGCATCTATGACTTTTGTTTCTGCTTCCATGCCTCTTTTCCTGTAAACACTCTTTATGTGTCTTACGCGCCAATGTCCAGTGGAATTTCCGCAAGCGGCGGAAAGCTTCCGCTAGGTTGCGGGTTCTCATTATAAACAATTGACCGTTACTTCGGCTCTGGTGAAAGTCTCGCGCTCTCGAAATGTGACTTTCACCAGAGCCCGTTACTTCTTGACCTTTTTGAGGTTCTCGATGAGGATGTCCAACACTTTGTGGACCTCTTCCTCGCTCTTGGTACCGGTGCAGACAACCTTTCCGTTGCTGAACAACAGGAACGTCGCCCGTTTGTCTGGAAGCTTGTACACAAGACCAGGGAACTGTTCAGGCTCGTATTCAGTGTTTTCGAGCTTCATTGCGAGGACGTTCAGATTGAGGTCCATACCGACGCTGCCAGAAGCAACGATGTTCTGAATCTTGACTTCAGGGAATTCCTTAATCTTCACGTTAATCTTCTCAAGAGATTTGATGATTTTGCGGATGCTTTCGTGCACATTTGCCATGGTTCTGGCGCCCGTGCAGACGATGTTGCCTGAGCTGAAAATGAGCGCGGAGGTCTTCGGTTCCTTGATGCGGATCACGAGGCCTGGGAACTGCTCAGGATTGTATTCAGTGTTGCTCAAGGTGGCAGCCATCTTTTCCAATGGAATGTCCTGACCGAGCTTGGCAGAGACAACGATGTTGACAACCTCGATTGTTTTGCCTGATTTTGCTTCTTTCTTGACCATATTTCCCCCAAATTCCCACTCGAACTCTCTCGTGTGGTATTTAAGCCTTTATAAGGTGATGTATTTAAATACTTTTGTGTTTAAATATGGATATTTGGGCACTAGGCACTCCTTGATTTCGTGTGGAGAAATGCGGTTTTTTCGTGCATAAGGCGCTCGCGTAATGGTTTGCAAAAAATAGCCTTGGAAGACCCCTTGATTTCGTGTGGAATATTTCAATACACTTTAAGCATTTTTCTTAATGCTACAGAGAACACGAGCGAGAAGATGATGTAGCTCCACAACCAAGTAATCCCGAAACTTC
>CAYHVU010000007.1:0-24398 GCA_964360075.1 uncultured Methanosarcinales archaeon | reverse complement strand
TGTGCACCGAGATAAGCTACACCGGCACCACGTTCCTGTTCAACGTGAGCCACTGGACTGCGTTCGCGGCCGAGGAGGCGTCTCCTGCCGCGCTCGCCTGCGGCGACACCATCACCACGAGCCAGACGCTGACGGCCGACCTCTCGGGCACCGGCAATTGCATCACGTTCGGGGCAAATAACATTTTCGTGAACTGCAACGGGTTCAAGGTCACGTACGACACCTCGGGTGCGGGCAACGTGTCCGCGTTCATCGCGAACGGACGCTCGAATGTCAACATCACGAACTGCATCATCCAGGACGGCAACAGCCAGGGCACGTACGGCATCGCCATCAACTACACAAGCACGCTGAACAGTTTCATCATCAATAACACCATCATCACGAACGGCACGCGGGCGCCCTACGGCATCTTCTTGGAGGGATCGAACGGCAACAGCATCATCAACAACACCATCACGACGCGCGGCATCTCAAACCAATCAGACCCGTCCACGGGCGCGAACACGTCGATGGCGTTCGGCATCCACCTGTTCCAGAGCGACCTGAATTACGTGTTCAACAACTCCATCACGGCAAACGGGAGCAACTTCAGCATCGGCATCAATCTCGGGCTCTCCGACGCCAACACCATCCACAATAACCGCGTCAGGACGACGGGCATCGCGGAGCGCAACTACGGTTTCTTCGTCAACGGCAGCGACGACAACAACATCACGGCCAACGACATCGTCGCATCGGCACGCTCATTCCGCGGCGAAGGCATCCGTCTCGAGGAGGATTCGGACAGCAACACCATCGAGAACAACACCATCTTCGCGAACGGAAGCAGCAGCAGCAATATCGGCATCGCGCTGTTCACGGGCTCGGACAACAACACGATCGTGCGGAATTTCATCTCGACGAACGGCACCACGGCGAACGACGGCATCAGCCTGACGACGGCCAACACGTACAACAACGTCTCGCACAACGACATCTGGACGAACGGCAGCACGACCGCCAACCGCGGCATCCTGATGAACAACGAGTCTTTCGCGACCGTCTGGAACAACACCATCCACACCAACGGGCAGCGCACCGCGTACGGCATCTACCTGCTCAACAACGCAAGCTACAACCGCGTCGAGGGGAACGCCATCTTCACGGACGGTCGTTCGGTCAATACGTCCGCGACACAAAGCGTCGGCATCCTCATCTCATCATATTTCAACAACATCTCCCGGAACGTCATCCGCACCAATGGCACATGGCAGAACTATGGCGTCTGGTTCTTCACGCCGCCGGAGAACAACAGCGTCTTCAACAACTCAATTATTGCCGGCGGAAACGAAAGCGCGAATTACGGCATCTACTCGCAGACGTCCGCCCGGAACAACATCAGCGACAACACCATCTTCACGAACGGCACGCAGGACAATTTCGGCATGCTCATCTACCAGTCGAATTTCACGCAGATTCGGAACAACACCATCTACACCAACGGCTCGAGCCCGAACAACTTCGGCCTGTTCATCTGGGGCTCGAACTACTCGAACATCACGGACAACCGCATCCGGACGTTCGGGACGCACGACAACGACTGCGTCAACTTCCAGTACGGAACGAACAACAACAGCCTGGTGAACAACTCCGGCATCTGCTCCGGCACGAAGCACCTGAACGCGGGCATCGCGCTGAACGCGGCGCAGGACACGAACGTCTCGGACAACCGGATAGAGACGTCCGGCACGGACAACAACTACGGGCTGTACCTCGACGGCAGCCGCAACCGGATTGACGGCAACACGCTCAACGCGACCGGCACGGGCGACAGCGTCTTCGGCCTTTACATGACCCCCACCATCCTTACGACGCAGAACAACAACATTTCTGGCAACACCATCTACACCTCCTGCGGTTCCAACTGCTACGGCATCGCGCTCTGGACGTCGTCAGCCAACAACCTATTCTTCAATAACAGCATCCTCGGCACGGCGGGAACGACGAGTCCGGCAATCTACATCTTGACGAGCACGGGCAACCAGTTCTTCAACACGACCATAAGAAATCCGCAAAGCTGGTTCGAAACGAGCGCGGCATCAAGCGCGAACTTCACCAACACGACGTTCGTGACCGAGAACGGCAGCGTCCGCATCACGGAGCGCTTCAACATCAGCCGCGCCGTGACCATCGGCCACACGCCGCTGAACATCACGCTGAACCGGACGCTCATCTCTGCAGGCACGTTCCCCGAGCTCAACCAGACGGCAGTCATCACGCTGAACGTGTCCACCATGGGGCTTTTCGACCCCTTCCCAAGGTATGCGCACGACAATATCACGTTCCTCGACTGCCCTGCAAACGTCTGCACCGAGCTTTCGTTCGCGAACGGCCTGTTCACGTTCAACGTGAGCCACTGGACGGCCTATGCTGCGCAGGAGACGCCGGTTGCCGCCGACGCCCTCATCAAGACGCCAATCGCGCTCGAGCCCTTGAACGGGTCGAACCAGAGCAACCGCACCCATCTGAACTTCAACTGGAGCAACAGCAGCACGCCCAACAGTTTAATTCCGAACTATTCGTTGGAAATCAGCACGAACTCGAACTTCAGCGCGGCGGCAATTTTCATCAACATAACGCTGATTCAACAGCTCGTGAACGCGAACTCGACGAACTTCTCATCGTACAATCAGACGTTTGATTTCGACACGACATACTGGTGGCGCGTCATCGCCACGAACGGCACAGATTTCAGCAATTACAGCAACATCATGAATTTCTCAGTGCAGAGCGTGCTCTCGGTCACGCTCATCAACCGCACCATCATCTTCGGCAACCTCGGGCTCGGATTGAGCAACGACACCAACGATACTCCCCCCGAACCAAACTCTCCGTTCCCGTTCATCATGAACAACGACGGCAACCGCATCGTGAACGTCTCCATCACTGGCACGCAGCTCTGGCTCTCGCCTGGCGCGCCTTTCCCAGGCTCGAGCTTCCGGTTCGCGACGCGGCTGAACGTGACAAAGAACGCGTCATTCAACCACAGCAAGAGCGCAAAGGACTGGACTAATGTGCTTGATGCCGGTTCGACAGTGCACGTCTTTGACCTACTCTGGAACTACACGAACAACACAGCCTGGATTGACCTGAACATCACTGCTCCTACGGACGAACCTGTTGGCACAAGAAACTCCACCCTTACTTTCACCATCACATGACAACGACAACGATGATATGGAATGAGCAAGATTCCTGTGCTGCTTCTTCCCCTGCATCTGCACCGTGGCGAGCCTGGATGCGTCGGAATGACAGTCAAGCACGCACGTCAAACCCGACCTGGGCACGGAAGAGCATGGGGATGTTGGCGCTCTGTCTCCTCGTCATCCTGCTCAGCAGCAACGTCCTTGCGTTCGGCATCAAGCCGTCGATGCAGCGCCTGCACTTCACTCCCGACACCGTCTACGAGGGACAGTTCAACCTGCTGCGCGAGGAGGACATGCTCGAGACCATCCAATTGAGCGCGGACGGCGAGCTCGGTCAGTACATCACGTTCGAGAAGGACTACGTCATATTCACCGGCTACGAGCAGTCCGTGCGGTACAAGTTGTCGTTGCCTGAAAGCCTGCCGCCGGGCAAGCATTACGCATACATCTACGCGGACCAGGGATTCGCCACGACGGAGGACAGCGTGAGCTCGCGGCTCCGGCTGGGTTACAAGATCGAGGTCTTCTCGCCGTATCCCGAGAAATACATCAAGGCAGCCTTGGACATCCGGCCCGGCAAGGACAACGCCATCGGCGTCTCGGCCATCGTGCAGAACCTCGGCACCGAGGCCATCGAGCAGGTCGTCCCGACCGTCACCATCACGAACGGCCCGATCGAGGTCGCGTCCGTGGAGCTCGCGCCGAAGCCCGTGGGCGTGACCGAGACGAGCTATTTCGAGGACGTCATCCGGCTCGGCGACCTGCAGGGAGGGGTCTACCGCGCGACGGCCGCCATCGCGTACGACGACCAGCAGCTGGAAGTGGTGCGCGACTTCGTCATCGGCACGCCGTTGGAACTCTACGTCGAGACTCCGGTGTTCCGCGCGGGCGACATCAACAATTTCGTCATCAACGTGAGGAACCTCTGGGACAAGCAAGTCATGGATGCAAGCGTCTCGGCCGTCGTTCGTTCGGGCGACAAAACCGTCGCGTCCTTTTCGACTCCGTCATTCGACATCGGTGCGTTCGACACTGAACGCGTGACTGCGTATTTCGACGCGCGCACGCTCGCACCAGGAACGTACCAAGCACTGTTGGCCTTGACGCACGACGGAGAGACGATCGAGACCGTCATTCCCATTGAGGTCGTCAATCAAGGAGACTACCAGAAAAAACTGCAGCTGCTCGAGCAGCCTGCGTCGCTCTTCTCCAAAGGTAGTTCCGGCGTCGCCATCGGGCTGGGCGTCCTCATCTTCTTCAACGCAATCCTCGCGGTCATCGTCATCACCAAGCTCGTGCGCCGGAAGCCGGATGCCACGACAACCGCAGATGAAGCAGTCATCTCGTTCATCAGGAAGGCGCGAGGCATGGGCTTCACCGAAGACGAAATCAAACAGAAACTGCAGAAGGACGGCTGGGCAAATGCCGTCATCGAGCGTGCACTAAAGCGATAACATGACAAAACGAGGCGTGTGGAACGCGGCCGAGCTTGCGAAATTCGCAATGCTGCACACCAAGGCCCGCATCGACCCTGCCACTGCACGACAACACTATCCTGCGCTGCTTGAGGAATACAAATCGCAGCTCACTCGTGCGCCGGCAAGTGTCGTCCGAAGATTGTACCGACAGACTGCAGAAATTCATGCACTGGCGCAGCTCTCCAACAATGGCGCGTCCTGGCGAGCTTGGTTGAGCAACAGCGCAGAAAAGCAACGACCTCACATCGTCCTTGCAGCATTCATCATCCTCATCGCAGTCCTTTCACTCACCTTCCTTTTGGGACCTGGGATCACCGGGCTCTTTGGAGTCGAGCCTGTTTCTGAGGTGCTTCACCTCAGCAGCAGTAGCAGCACAATGCTCGGACTGCAAGGAGTACCGGAATCCTTGGTTTTTTCCGGTCATTGGAATAACCAAGGTTCGGCCAAGCTCTATGCCGAATTCGACGGCACGCGGCTGTTGGCGCTGGACACGGCAAAGTTGGGTGGCGCAGGCTTCGGCACGACGCCGATTGCATTCACGGACGCGTGCGTCGAGACCTGCATCGTGGCCATCGCGACGTCTCCCGGCGTGACGCTCGTGTACGAGCCGGAGGGCGGCGCGACGCTGGACATCACAAAATACGGACCGCTCGAAGATATCGCTTCGGAGCCGGAAGTGACGCCTGCGCCTGTCATCAGTCCTCCTGAACCTATTTCTGCGCCAACAATCATCAAACCAGCCGAACCCACCCCGACATCAGCCGTCATCATCGAACCTATTGATGAAATTCCTGCTGACGAGACAAGCGCAGGATTCGGCACAGGGAGTTTCAGCACTGCAGCAGTATTGAGCGCCTGCCAAACACTCAGAAGCGCAAATTTCTACACGTTGAGCACGAATATTGTAACAAATCGGCCTTCCTGCTTCAACATCACCGCAGATAATGTTGAGATTGATTGTCTTGGTTTCAACATAACAGGCAACCGTTCTTCAAGCTCGCCCGCAGGTGATATTGGCAGCCACGGCATCAACGCATCATCAAGAACGAACGTCACCATCAAGAACTGCGGCATCTTCAACTTCTCGGACGGCATCTTTTTCACGCGCGTCGAGAAAGCCACCATCTTCAACAACACATTCATCAACAACTCTGATGACGGCATAGATCTCGGAAACAACAACTTCACCGTCATCAGCCACAACCGCATCACCAACAACTCGGACAATGGCATCGAAGTCACGGGCTGGTTCAACAACTTCACCAACAACACCATCAGCAACAACCGCGGGGCGGCAACGTCGCACGGCATCCAAACGTTCCGCGGCTCGGCGACAATCCCGACAAGCGGCCCCGCAACCTATCGCATCATCAACAACACCATCTTCGACAACCAGAATGACGGACTGAATATTGCTTGGCTGAACGACTCTGTCATCGCGAACAACACGTTCTTCCGGAACGCGGATGACGATATATCCATCACCAACGGCACGTCCATCAACATCACGGGCAACAACATCGCTTCGGGAGGCGACGACGGCATCGTGCTGGACGGCACAAACTATTCATTCATCGCGTTCAACAACATCTCCGAGCGCGCGGGTCAGAACTTTGACATCATCGCGAGCTTCAACAACAACTTCACCAACAACACGCTGTTCTACAGCAATGTCGACCCCTTGCGCCTCAGGCAGGGCAGCGCCAACAACACTTTCTGGAACACCACCATCTTCTCGAACGACTCGTGGTTCATGGTCAACAATTCAATCTTTGACAACAATTTCACCAACACGACGTTCGCCAACAGCAACGGCAGCATCAGGCTCTCGTTCTTCCAGGCAAACATCACGCAGGAAGTCAACACGACAACGCTCAACATCTCCAACAACCGCGCGTACCTGAACGCCACGAACTTGAGCAACATGAACGTGAGCGCGTTCATCATCCTGAACACGACGGGCTTGAGCTTCACGACTCCTGAAATCGGCGTCGATTATGGCGACACGCTCACCTACGTCACGTGTCCCGCCGACATTTGCAACAAAAGCACCGTCGGCGGCACGCAATACATCTTCAACGTCAGCCACTGGACAAGTTTCCGCGTGCAGGAAGTGCCTGCCGCTCCTACAGGAGACGCCCTCATCAAGACGCCAATCGCGCTCGAGCCCTTGAACGGGTCGAACCAGAGCAACCGCACCCATCTGAACTTCAACTGGAGCAACAGCAGCACGCCCAACAGTTTAATTCCGAACTATTCGTTGGAAATCAGCACGAACTCGAACTTCAGCGCGGCGGCAATTTTCATCAACATAACGCTGATTCAACAGCTCGTGAACGCGAACTCGACGAACTTCTCATCGTACAATCAGACGTTTGATTTCGACACGACATACTGGTGGCGCGTCATCGCCACGAACGGCACAGATTTCAGCAATTACAGCAACATCATGAATTTCTCAGTGCAGAGCGTGCTCTCGGTCACGCTCATCAACCGCACCATCATCTTCGGCAACCTCGGGCTCGGATTGAGCAACGACACCAACGATACTCCCCCCGAACCAAACTCTCCGTTCCCGTTCATCATGAACAACGACGGCAACCGCATCGTGAACGTCTCCATCACTGGCACGCAGCTCTGGCTCTCGCCTGGCGCGCCTTTCCCAGGCTCGAGCTTCCGGTTCGCGACGCGGCTGAACGTGACAAAGAACGCGTCATTCAACCACAGCAAGAGCGCAAAGGACTGGACTAATGTGCTTGATGCCGGTTCGACAGTGCACGTCTTTGACCTACTCTGGAACTACACGAACAACACAGCCTGGATTGACCTGAACATCACTGCTCCTACGGACGAACCTGTTGGCACAAGAAACTCCACCCTTACTTTCACCATCACATGACAACGACAACGATGATATGGAATGAGCAAGATTCCTGTGCTGCTTCTTCCCCTGCATCTGCACCGTGGCGAGCCTGGATGCGTCGGAATGACAGTCAAGCACGCACGTCAAACCCGACCTGGGCACGGAAGAGCATGGGGATGTTGGCGCTCTGTCTCCTCGTCATCCTGCTCAGCAGCAACGTCCTTGCGTTCGGCATCAAGCCGTCGATGCAGCGCCTGCACTTCACTCCCGACACCGTCTACGAGGGACAGTTCAACCTGCTGCGCGAGGAGGACATGCTCGAGACCATCCAATTGAGCGCGGACGGCGAGCTCGGTCAGTACATCACGTTCGAGAAGGACTACGTCATATTCACCGGCTACGAGCAGTCCGTGCGGTACAAGTTGTCGTTGCCTGAAAGCCTGCCGCCGGGCAAGCATTACGCATACATCTACGCGGACCAGGGATTCGCCACGACGGAGGACAGCGTGAGCTCGCGGCTCCGGCTGGGTTACAAGATCGAGGTCTTCTCGCCGTATCCCGAGAAATACATCAAGGCAGCCTTGGACATCCGGCCCGGCAAGGACAACGCCATCGGCGTCTCGGCCATCGTGCAGAACCTCGGCACCGAGGCCATCGAGCAGGTCGTCCCGACCGTCACCATCACGAACGGCCCGATCGAGGTCGCGTCCGTGGAGCTCGCGCCGAAGCCCGTGGGCGTGACCGAGACGAGCTATTTCGAGGACGTCATCCGGCTCGGCGACCTGCAGGGAGGGGTCTACCGCGCGACGGCCGCCATCGCGTACGACGACCAGCAGCTGGAAGTGGTGCGCGACTTCGTCATCGGCACGCCGTTGGAACTCTACGTCGAGACTCCGGTGTTCCGCGCGGGCGACATCAACAATTTCGTCATCAACGTGAGGAACCTCTGGGACAAGCAAGTCATGGATGCAAGCGTCTCGGCCGTCGTTCGTTCGGGCGACAAAACCGTCGCGTCCTTTTCGACTCCGTCATTCGACATCGGTGCGTTCGACACTGAACGCGTGACTGCGTATTTCGACGCGCGCACGCTCGCACCAGGAACGTACCAAGCACTGTTGGCCTTGACGCACGACGGAGAGACGATCGAGACCGTCATTCCCATTGAGGTCGTCAATCAAGGAGACTACCAGAAAAAACTGCAGCTGCTCGAGCAGCCTGCGTCGCTCTTCTCCAAAGGTAGTTCCGGCGTCGCCATCGGGCTGGGCGTCCTCATCTTCTTCAACGCAATCCTCGCGGTCATCGTCATCACCAAGCTCGTGCGCCGGAAGCCGGATGCCACGACAACCGCAGATGAAGCAGTCATCTCGTTCATCAGGAAGGCGCGAGGCATGGGCTTCACCGAAGACGAAATCAAACAGAAACTGCAGAAGGACGGCTGGGCAAATGCCGTCATCGAGCGTGCACTAAAGCGATAACATGACAAAACGAGGCGTGTGGAACGCGGCCGAGCTTGCGAAATTCGCAATGCTGCACACCAAGGCCCGCATCGACCCTGCCACTGCACGACAACACTATCCTGCGCTGCTTGAGGAATACAAATCGCAGCTCACTCGTGCGCCGGCAAGTGTCGTCCGAAGATTGTACCGACAGACTGCAGAAATTCATGCACTGGCGCAGCTCTCCAACAATGGCGCGTCCTGGCGAGCTTGGTTGAGCAACAGCGCAGAAAAGCAACGACCTCACATCGTCCTTGCAGCATTCATCATCCTCATCGCAGTCCTTTCACTCACCTTCCTTTTGGGACCTGGGATCACCGGGCTCTTTGGAGTCGAGCCTGTTTCTGAGGTGCTTCACCTCAGCAGCAGTAGCAGCACAATGCTCGGACTGCAAGGAGTACCGGAATCCTTGGTTTTTTCCGGTCATTGGAATAACCAAGGTTCGGCCAAGCTCTATGCCGAATTCGACGGCACGCGGCTGTTGGCGCTGGACACGGCAAAGTTGGGTGGCGCAGGCTTCGGCACGACGCCGATTGCATTCACGGACGCGTGCGTCGAGACCTGCATCGTGGCCATCGCGACGTCTCCCGGCGTGACGCTCGTGTACGAGCCGGAGGGCGGCGCGACGCTGGACATCACAAAATACGGACCGCTCGAAGATATCGCTTCGGAGCCGGAAGTGACGCCTGCGCCTGTCATCAGTCCTCCTGAACCTATTTCTGCGCCAACAATCATCAAACCAGCCGAACCCACCCCGACATCAGCCGTCATCATCGAACCTATTGATGAAATTCCTGCTGACGAGACAAGCGCAGGATTCGGCACAGGGAGTTTCAGCACTGCAGCAGTATTGAGCGCCTGCCAAACACTCAGAAGCGCAAATTTCTACACGTTGAGCACGAATATTGTAACAAATCGGCCTTCCTGCTTCAACATCACCGCAGATAATGTTGAGATTGATTGTCTTGGTTTCAACATAACAGGCAACCGTTCTTCAAGCTCGCCCGCAGGTGATATTGGCAGCCACGGCATCAACGCATCATCAAGAACGAACGTCACCATCAAGAACTGCGGCATCTTCAACTTCTCGGACGGCATCTTTTTCACGCGCGTCGAGAAAGCCACCATCTTCAACAACACATTCATCAACAACTCTGATGACGGCATAGATCTCGGAAACAACAACTTCACCGTCATCAGCCACAACCGCATCACCAACAACTCGGACAATGGCATCGAAGTCACGGGCTGGTTCAACAACTTCACCAACAACACCATCAGCAACAACCGCGGGGCGGCAACGTCGCACGGCATCCAAACGTTCCGCGGCTCGGCGACAATCCCGACAAGCGGCCCCGCAACCTATCGCATCATCAACAACACCATCTTCGACAACCAGAATGACGGACTGAATATTGCTTGGCTGAACGACTCTGTCATCGCGAACAACACGTTCTTCCGGAACGCGGATGACGATATATCCATCACCAACGGCACGTCCATCAACATCACGGGCAACAACATCGCTTCGGGAGGCGACGACGGCATCGTGCTGGACGGCACAAACTATTCATTCATCGCGTTCAACAACATCTCAGAAAAGTCAGGGCAGAACGTCGACATTTTGCGGAGCCACAACAACAACTACACCAACAACACCATCTATTATGGCGGCAACGACCTTCTGCGCGTGCGTTTGGGCAGCTCCAACAACACGTTCTGGAACACGACGCTCTTCTCGAACGGCACGTGGTTCGTCATCAATGACTCTGCCACGTTCAACAACAGTTTCTTCAACACGACGTTCGCGAACAGCAACGGAAGCATCAGACTCGGTTTCTTCCTCGGCAACATCAGCCAAGAGGTCAATCAAACGAAACTCAACATTTCAAGCAACCGTACGTACCTGAACGCCACGAACTTGAGCAACATGAACGTCTCGGCGACAATCATCCTCAACTACACTGGACTGACATTCACCAATCTTGATCCGGGCGTTGATTACGGAGACACGCTCACGTATGTGACCTGCCCGGCAGACGTCTGCACCGAAACCGCGACGTCCGGAACGCTCTTCCGGTTCAACGTGAGCCACTGGACGTCGTTCGCAATAATGGACACCTTGTTTTGCGGACAACAAATCACGAATAGCGTCACAATGACTGAAAATTTGGTTTGCGCAAACAGCGCGTTCGTCGTCACCAACGACAACCTCACGATTGATTGCAATAATTACAACATCACGTACGGCACGTGCACAGGAGCCTGTCTGACAGGAGCGAAGCACGGCATCAACGTAACGAACCGCAACAACGTCACCATCCAGAACTGCAACATCAACAAGAATACCGCCTCATTTACGGATCCTCACGCCATCCTAATAGGCAGCACCAACCACAGCCGCATTCTCAATACGGTTGTCAATGTGAGCGTGGACTCGCCCGGTCACGGCATAAGCATCCAGAGCGGCCGCAATATCACGCTCACGAACGTGCGCGCGTTCAGCCACAATAACGCAAGCATTGAGTTGCTGTTCGGCAGCAACAACACCATCAACAACACCAATGGCACAACAGAAGTCGGGGATGGACTAAGCATCCGCGGCAACGACTGTCCATCACTCTGCACCGTTGACCCTGTTTTCTATACACAGATAATCGGCGGGAGATACACAAGCACGACAGGCTCTGCCATAAATCTCAAGAATACGTACAATGGCAGCTTTGTGAACGTCACCGTTCTCACGAACACGGGGCGTGCAGTGCAATTCAGCCTCGTCACCGCGAACTACTCGTTCATCAACACGACGATTTTGTCCAACAACTCATGGATACTTGTGCTTGAAGGCTCGGGAAACCTTTCGAATTTCTCTGAAACGAGATTCACGAACGCAAATGGCACCATCCACTTCATGGGCACGTTTAACCTCACGGATAACGCGAACGTAAGCCTCGCGCAATTGAACATCTCGGCAAACCGGACCTATCTCAACGCAACAAACCTGACAACGATGAACAAGAGCGCAAACATCACGCTGTTCAACATAGCACTCGCTGACCCGCGGCCAAGCGTCGACTTTAACGACGATGGCGTGTTCGCGACCTGCTCCGCGAGTGATTGTACTGAAGGCTCGTTCGCAAGCAGCACTTTCAACTTTAACGTGAGCCACTGGACCTCCTTCTCAGTCGAAAGCGCGAACGCCGCTCCAACAATCAACAATGTCATCCTTAATTCGACGAACCCAGCGACGAACGACACCGACCAGAACCTCACGGTGTACCTGAACATCACGGACGCGGACAGTCTCTTGGTGTACAACACCACGGACTGGCGTATCGCGAACGTCTCAGGAGGCTTCAACTCAATAGCAGTACTGAACATGCCGTTCAACGTGAACGTCAGCATCTCCACGCCCAACGCGACACGCGACTACACCACATACCAAAACAACGGCACGCTCGGCGGCGACGCGGAAGCGCCCACGTGGAACGCCTCCGGCAGAGTCGGCGGCGCGTACATGTTCGACGCCACGGACGACTTCATCGAAATCAACGACACGCCAAGCCTCAACCCCGGCAAGACCAACCTCACGTTCATGGCTTGGATTTATCCATCGTCAGCAGGCGCGGGCAGAATCCTGTGCAAGGACAACGGCGGCGCCAACAGAGACTACTGCCTCAGTTGGGGTGACGCCGGCCAAAAGCCGCGCTTCTTCGCAATCATGACCGGAGGCCTCCACATTCTCGACGCACTCATCGACCTCCCCCTCAACGCCTGGTCGCACGTCGCGGTGACTTATGACGGCACCACGCTCAAAATGTACCTCAACGGCACCGACGACGCGACCTCGACGTTCACCGACACCTTCGCCGACAGCACCATACCCCTCCGCATCGGACGCTCGGTCGAAGGGTACACGTTCCCCGGATCGATCGACGAAGTCTACATCTTCAACCGCACGCTGTCAGCCGGCCAAATCCGCGAACACTTCAACCAAAGCCTCAACAACCACACCATGACCGTGCTGCACGCGAACGAGACGCTCGTGGGCGAAACCTGGCTCGCAGCCATCACAACCACCGACGGACTGCTCGAAAGCGCAACCGCAAACACCAACAACATCACGATTGCGAGCCCTCCCGTCACGGCGCTCTCAGCCCCTGTAAATCTCTATCCGGCGAACAATTCGAACATTACCGACCGCAGTCCGAACTTCAACTGGAGCAACAGCACAGTAGGACTGGTCAACTATTCGTTGGAAATATCAACAAGCATTGATTTCAGCGTTGCCTCGAATATCATCTACAACCGCACGAACATCTCAAGCCTCGTGAACGCGAACAGCACAAACTTCACCATCAACTTCACGCTTGATGTGGATAGACCCTACTGGTGGCGCGTCATCGCGTATGATGCTACGAGCTTCAGCGCCTACAGCAACGCCACCAACTTCACGCTGCAGAGCTACGTCAACTTCAGCCTGCCAATCCGGAACGTCGACTTCGGCAACGCGACGCTCGGAGCGCAAAACGACACTGTCGACGAGGTGCCGAGAGCGTTCCACTTGCAGAACGACGGCAACATCCTCATCAACATCAGCGTGACGAGCACGCGGCTCTTCCTGGGTCCGAGCGTCGACTATCCTACACCCAACTACCGCTTCAAGGCGAGAATCAACGAAAGCGACGCGTTCAACTCAAGCAACAGCACGATGAATTGGACAAACTTCAGTCTTACGAGTTTGAGGATGGACATCCTTGATTTGAATTGGACCGCCGAAAAGGACGACGCAAGAATAGACGTGAACATCACCGTGCCGTTGGACGAACCTGCCGGCTTGAGGAACGCCACCGTGACCTTTACCGTACCATGAGAACGACAACGAACTTCAGGAACGCGCAAGATTCCCGTGCTGCGCTCCCCGGCTCTTACCGTTCCAGGCGAGCCTTGATGCGTCGGAATGACAATCGAGCACGCAACTCAAAACCCAACGCAGAACAACGATTCTGCGAGGGATGCAGCCGAACCAACGAGATTCGGCTTGCACCGACCTGGGCACGGAAGAAATTGGGAATGTTCCTCTTGGGAATGTTCATGCTCCTCTGCGTCGTCACTTCAGTCTCCGCATTCGGCCTCAAACCGACGCAAACCAGGCTCGAGTTCAGTCCATTGCTTGAACACGAAGGCCAGTTCGTTGTTACGACAAATCCTGAGGAAGTAGATGCGGCCAAGATCGTAGTTGAAGGCGACCTTGCTGCATACGTTGAAATAGCGAAGGACGTGCTCCTGACGGGCGAAGCTACTTCGATACCGTACACGCTGACCTTGCCTGAAAGCCTTGGTCCGGGCGAGCATCTGGCCAAGATTATCATCGAGGAGGAAGTACCAGTGGAGGAGGAGGGCCTCACCGCGAAGATACGCCTCGCGTACAAAATCATCGTCACTGTTTCCGTGCCTGAGAAGCACATCAGCGTCAAGCTTGACGTGAAGAAAGGCAAAGGCATCCTCGGCACAAAGAGCGCATCTGGCGCTCGTGTGCAAGAAAGTAACGACTTTCTTAGCATCACGGCCAACGTGAAGAACGTTGGCACACTCGACGTCAGCCAGGTCACGCCGCAAGTCACGGTCACAGACCTGTCAGGCAATGATATCGGCACGATCGCGATGCCGTCGAAGGCCTTGGGCATCGCGCAAACTGCAATTTTCGAGGAGAGCTTGGTAACGGGCGAGCTCCCGAACGGCATCTACCGCGCGACAGCAAGCGTCGCGTACGATGAAGAAGAACTGAAGATCACGAAAGCGTTCACTATCGGCCTGCCCTTGGCGAGCGTGAGCCGGAAGGACACAAAGTTCAAGGCAAATGAAATCAACGACTTCACGTTCGACATCAAGAGCGACTGGAACGAGCTACTGCAGGGCATGACTGCCTCCGTGACTGTGAGCAAGGACAGCGAACGCATCACAGGAGTCGCGTCCGAACCGTTCGACCTGAAAGCGAGGGACACGCAAAGCGTGAAAACATACTTTGACGCGCGCAACATAATCGCGGGAACTTATGACGCAACCATTGTCTTAACGTATCCCGGCGGAGCTTCGCAGGAGGACTTCGAAATCGAGCTGTTCGGCAAGGACCTGCCTGGAAACCCCTGGGTGAAGATTGGATTGATCGCGATTATCGCGTTCAATGGCCTCATCGGACTGTACGTTGTAACACAAAAGGTGATGAAAAAGCCAGCGGCACAAGACCCGTTGGCTGCGTACGTGCAGAAGGCTCGCACGATGCGGTACACTGACGCGCAAATCAAGGAACAGCTGCGAAAGTCAGGCTGGAAAGACGAAGAGATAGGAAAGACTTTGCGCTAGGTTTAATTACGAAACGAAAAGTTTAAATAGTTGGCATATCAACTATATAGTTGTTTATACAACATGATAAACCAAAACGAGCTCAAAATTCTTGTATGTTTCTTCCCAAAATTGAGTAGTTTGACTTCTAAAGAAATTGAAGCTAAATCAGGTTTTTCCCATGAAACCACATTTAGAATTCTTAAAGGACTCGCAAGAAATAAATATCTTGTAGAGACAAAAATAGGGAAAACAAACGTTTATGAACTTTTAAAAGACAGGGATTTGATTCATCAAGTATTTGTGAGTTACATGACAAAAAAAAGATTAGACTTTAAAGAAAAACACTTATTGCTATACAAAAGATTGTACGAATTTCTTAACCGATTGAATCTGGAAGGTTCTGCCGTGATTTTCGGGTCTTATGCAAAAGGAACACAGACAAAAAACAGCGATATAGATTTGCTTTGTGTTATGAATAAGAAAAATATTCAAAGCACGGTCAAAATATTTAGAACAAAATACAATATTAACATACAACCCGTGGTCGTCAGAATTAATGACTTTAAGAATATTAAAAAGGATAATCTGCAATTTTGGATGGATCTCATTGAATATGGCATAGTTTTGGATGGACTGGACTTATTTTTAAAGGAGGTATACTTGAATGATTGAAAGATTTATCAGGAAAACGCAGTTAATGCATGATGAAACTGTTAAGAATCTTGCGAAATCTTATTTAGAAAAAGCTCGTTCCAATCTCATCACGATGGAAATATTAAGCAAAGTTGATAAACATAAAGCTTTGTTAACTATACCTAAAGAACATACAACTGACGAGTGGGTTGTAGTGGTCGCATATTATGCAATGTACATGGCTGCTTTAAGTCTTCTGGCGCAATTAGGATACAAAAGCAAATCTCATACTGCCACTTCTGTCGCTTTGGAAGAATTTTTTGTCAAGAGTAAAATGCTTGAGAACGCTCACTTAGTTAATTTTGAGAAGATTAGAATGAGGAAAGAAGAGATAGAAACATTAAGTGATGTAAGAAATAGAAGGGAAATAGCCCAATACTCTGTAACCAAGAAAACAACGAGTGATTTGGCTAAGAAAACAAAAGTTGACGCAAGAGAATTTGTTGACCGAGTTGAAGAAATTTTTGATGTAATTGGATGATGTTCACGAACGAGCTGACAAAATGAAACAACACATGAAAAAGGGGTTGGCTGCATTTCTCGTACGAACAGCGCTCTTTCTCTTAATTGCGTTTGTTGTGATGCCTTTTCTTCTATCACAATTGTCCAAAGGCAGACCCGCATCTGCAGGCATTCCGTTGTTCATCCCGTTCCTAATCAGCGCGGGCACGCTAGCCGTAATGCTCATCATCAACAAGGAACCGCAGTTGCAAAAGGCGCCTTTGCAGCAAGGCATCTGCGCAATCATCGGGTGCTTCTATTATTTTCTCCTGATGATGGTCACTTACGACGCGGCACTGCTCAAGATTGTCTATCCTGGCGTGTTCTTCTTCGTGAGCACGACGCTCTACACGCTCGCGTTGGTGTTCCTCGCGATTGCCGTGTTTTCCTGGCGGTTTTTCCTGCACAATCTGCGCTCGCTAATGCTCGGATTTTCCATCAGCATTCCACTCACAGTTGTTGGAACACTGCTCATCAACTCCTGGAAAACGTTCCTTGCATTAATCTTGAATATCTTTCCATGGCTGTTCGCACTCATCAACATTCCAGCCACTCTAGTCACAGACAATGTTCGCGGCGTGCTTTTGACGACAGGCACAATTTCTGCGCAATTCACGCTCTACGATGTCGGAGTCTATCAACTGATTGTGTTCGGAGTGTTCGTCTGCTTCTTGGCGTTACTTGACCGCAAACGGCTCCCTGCAAGACGCATGCTGCTGATGAGTCTTGTTGGATTGATTGAAGTCTGGCTCGTGCACGTGCTACAGCTGTTCATCTTTCTCGCGCTCACGCGCAACAGTCCCTCACTTGCAAGCCTCCTGCTTGACTCCAACGTAGGCTGGGTTGTATTTTCGCTGTACGTTCTCGCGTGGTACCGGTATGCGTATCCGGTGAAAAGATGAATTTCAAGGAACTCGCGAACGTCTATGCACAATTGGAAAAAACAAGTTCTGGGAACGCGTTGCGCGACATCCTTTCGTCCTTCTTCAAGCGCGTGCCGAACGAGGAGTTGGAGCACGTAACCTATCTCACGCTTGGGAAAATAGCGTCTGATTTTGCCGACGTGAACCTCGGCATGGCAGACAAGATGGTGCTGCGCGCAATCGCGAACGCGGGAGCGGTGCATCTTGATGACGTTGTGAAACGCTACAAGCAGACTGGCGATGCTGGCATCGTTGCGGCCGAAATTGTCGGCAAACGGAGAGCGCCCTTGACTGTTAATCATGTGTTCTCGCAGCTGCACGCCATCGCGAACGCGTCTGGTGCAGGAAGCCAAGAACACAAAATCTCATTGCTTGCAGAACTTCTGAAGTCGGCGTCGCAGTTGGAGGCAAAATACCTCTGCCGCATCGTGCTTGCGAAGTTGCGCCTCGGTGTCGCGGACAAGACAGTGCTTGACTCTCTCGCGATTGCGTTTACTGGCTCGAAAGCGAACGCTTCAATACTCGATCACGCATACCAAATCTGCCCTGATGTCGGCGTAATCGCAAGGACACTGATAACAAAAGGACTGAGAGCCGTAGAAAAGATTGGCGTGCTTGTTGGTCGACCGGTGCAGTCGATGCTTTGCCAGCGCGTGGATTCTTTGCAGATGGCCGCAGATAAATTAGGAATGCCATTTGTCGCCGAAGAAAAGTACGATGGAGAGCGCATCCAGTGCCACAAGGACGGCGCAAAAGTGACTTTGTTTTCGCGCAGATTGGAGAACGTGACGCTGCAGTTTCCCGATATCGCTGCGGCAATCAAGAAGTTACCCGCAAAGACGCTCGTGCTGGACGCTGAAGTCATGCCTATAGATGTCAAGACGGGCAAACTATTGCCGTTCCAAGTCTTGATGTCGCGCAGGAGAAAGCACGGCATCGAGGAAATGATGCGCAAAATACCGATTAAGCTGTTCGTGTTTGACATTCTTTATCTGAATGGCACATCTTTGTTAGATATCCCTTACGAAAAACGGCATGTGACGCTGAAGAATCTCGTGAAGCCGACAAAAACGCTTTCTTTAACGACGCGCATCGTGTGCAAGGACACGGATGCCGCCGAGGAACTGTTCAACAAGGTCGTTGAGGAAGGCGGTGAAGGGATTGTGCTCAAATCGCTCAATGGACCGTATCAAGCGGGAGTGCGAGGTTGGCACTGGGTCAAGTGGAAGCCTGAGTACACCAAGAATCTGCGGGACACATTTGACCTCACGATTGTCGGAGCCTGGCAGGGCACCGGAAAGCGTGGCGGAAACCTGAGCAGTTATTTGTGCGCTGTTTATGACAAGAAAAAAGACCGGTTCTTGACGTTCTGCAAGGTCGCGTCAGGATTTTCTGAAGCTGACTTGACGTTGTTGCCGAAGAAGCTCGCTAAATATAAGACTGCTCACAAACCCGCGCGTCTTTTCGTTGCAAAAACGATGACACCTGACGTTTGGTTCAACCCCGGCATCGTGATTGAAGTGTTGGGCGCTGAGATCACGAAGTCGCCGAACCATTCCTCGGGGCTTGCGTTGCGGTTCCCGCGCTTTCTGCGCTATCGCGATGATAAGACGCCGGAAGAGAGCACGAGCGTGGATGAGTTGCAGAGGATGGCAAAAGCATAACATTTATAAAGTCACTTTAAAGTAGTAACGATATGAAAACCTTTGTTGGTCCGACGTGGGAAACGCTCGCCATCTTTGAAAAACCCGTGCGAGGCAAGAATCTCTCCTTCGTCGAAATCCCGCACTTCCAGCCAGAGGGAGTAGAGGAAAAAGTCCGGGCGCAATGGGAAAAACAGGTTGACGACAAGCTTGTTGAGCTCCGCGCGAAAGGCATCGCCGTTGAGAAACGCCCGTATGCTGAAGACGCTGGCAAAAATCCGCTTTCTGCGTTGTACGAAGGCGCAAAAGCCAAAATGTGGCCTGGTTCCGCCATCACCCTTCACGATTTTTCGGAAAAGAAAACCGGAATCGAACTTCACGTAAGTCAGACTTCTTTTCCCGCCATCAAAGCGCTGAGCGACCCCGACATTATTGAGTCGTACAGATTGGCGCACGCTCCGTTGCCGCGACCCGCGCTTGCCGTCTGCACGTTCGCGCGAACGCAGGACGATTATCTTGCATTGACCGTGCGTGGGCCGAAAACGAACATGTATCCCGGACGCCTGTATGGTCAAGGTGGAAATCCGACAGACACGAAGAAAACCGTCGTCGAACATCAACTCGACGAAATGGCGAGCGAGATCAGTGTCGGCGAGAAACAAGTAAGACCATCCTCATTCACTTTCTTCGGCATCGTGGTTGACAACGATCAGCTCAAAAGAAAACCTGACTTGGTTGGCATTGTCGATGTCCGCCGTGATACGTGGCGGTTGAAGGAACAAATGCGAAAGCGCACTTCATTCGAACCGGATGCCATCGACGTGCTGTTTGCTCCAGTAGATCCAGGCGGACTGCATGACTACCTGGTCATGCGGACGCATCCCTCCTGGTTCTGTCCTGCCGCGCACGGCGGATTGGCGCTGATCGGTCGGGCATTTTATGGTGATGGCTGGTTGAACGACGTCCTTAAGGACATGAAATGACTTTTCATTGCCTTATTCTCGGGGCAGGATTCGCGACGCGATTGGGCGACATCGCGAAAGGCAGACCAAAAGCGCTCCTTCCATTAGGAAACTCTACGATTCTTGACCAGATGCTTTTGTACGTTCGCTCATTGCCCGGCATCGCCGAGATTGCGTTAGTCACAAATTCTACATTTGCACCACAATACGAGTCATGGAATGCCACACAATCGCGGCCCATAACGCTAATTTCGAACGGCGTTAAACGATGGGAGGACATGCGCGGCGCAAACCGCGACGCGTGGCTCGCGATTGAACAGCTGGGCTGGACGCACTCGGATGTGCTCATCATGGGCTGCGACAATTTTATCGAAGAATCGCTCGCTCCCGCGGCAGAACGGTTTTTGCAAGGCACACATTCATTGGTTATCGCAGCCGATTATGGTTCAAAGGAACGCGTCAAACGTTTGGCCGTGCCCGTCATCGAGCAGGATGGACTGATTTCTGACATGGTTGAAAAGCCAGCAGAACCGAAAACTACATTGGGCGTGCCTTTGGTCTACTTCATCAAAGCGCAAGATCTCCATCATCTGGAAGACCTTGCGGCGCTCGGAAAGGACAATATCGGGCACCTTTTGGAACGGCTTTGCGCAAACAAACGGCTTGCCGGATACGTCACGAAATCGGAAATTCTTGATATTGGGTTGCCGGAAGATTACGCCAAAGCCCAGGCACGTTGCAGAACGTAGAAATCACAAGCCTTAAATACCCCATTTTAGAGTAGTTACACTATGAGCATCGAATTCCTATTCAAACCAGAAACGCCGATCGCGATCACCGATATAAAGACCAAGCTCGAAGGCACGGATTACGCAACCGAATACAACGCAGAAGAACAGGCATTTGTTGAGGCCGAATGGGCCAAAGTATTGGAGGGCAATCCGAAATCATTCTCAAAGCCCAACAGCCGGGCGACGCTCACCGACAGCAGCGAAACAAATCCATTGGTGCTCACATTCAGACCGACAGAATTCAAGACCTATGTTGCGACGGCGCACCACCAATACGAGACGATGCGACGCTCCATCTACGAAGGCATGCGCATCGCGGCCATCGGCGGCGCAATCCTGACCTCAGACGGCTACACACTCATCCACCGAAGGCCCAATGATTTGACACACGCAGGCGGAATGCTCGATGCCTCATTTGCCGGATTTGTGGACATGAAAAATCTCGATCCTGACGCAGATCCGAAAGCTGAATTCAAGGGTGAACTGCTCGTCGACGCCTCCGTGCGAAAGAAGCTCAGTGTCGAACTCCGCCTTGAAGGCACGGATATTTCCGATATTATGCTATCTGGTTTCCACTCGGGCAGAATTCCTGATTACAGCGGCATGTTTGATGTTGTAGCGAAGACGCGGCTCTCGGCGAACCAGCTCGACCAGCAGGCCAACAAGAAACTTCTTGGCGAATGCTTCTTCATGCATCCGACAGAAGTTCCTGCGTTCCTGCTCGACCATTACGGCCCTGGCAAGGACATGCTCGCGGACGGCTGTGCGGTCATGCTTGCGAGTTTGCCTGATGCGTTGTTTCTGCCAACTATCCGAGATTTGCAGGATAACGGCGCGACAATCCAGTTCGGTCACGTCAAGAACGCGAGATTCTACGCGAGATAATGCGGTGGGCAGACAACGTCGAACTTGAGAGTTCTCCGAGCCCGCCCACGCTGATGCGGTGGGCAGGATTCGAACCTGCGAAGGCCTAAGCCACCAGGTCCTGAACCTGGCACGTTTGACCGCTTCGCTACCACCGCGATGATACTCGATTTCGCATGAGAATGCTTTTAAATGTTGCTCTTGTTGAATCGAAAGACGTATAAAGCGCATCACTTCCGCAAAACGCGTGGCGCGCGTGCTCGTGACGACGTATGACGGAATCGATGAACATTTTTCGACTGGCTGTTTCCCGAATCCCGCTTGGACAAAATGCATAAAACAAATTGGCCATGAATGCGTGCTTGCCGGACCTCGGCAGGCGTGCGAGTATATCGCTGCGCGTCCCTTCGGCATGCTTCTCTTCGATCTTGACCGGAATAAGTGTCCGACCTGCGAATCAGGTGATGCCACAATCGCGTTCGCGGGCAAGTTGCGAAGTTGGCGACAGCATGAGGACACGCCGATGATGCTTGTGACGGACGCCTATGCCTTCCGGAACGACCGGTTGCGTTCGAAAATCGCGGCAGCCTCGCACATCATGGCGGTTCGCGAAAGCCCCGAGCTCGAACAGCTGATTCGAAAGACGCCTCAGTTGGGTCTTTCCGTAAATCCCGTCATCACGTTCAGTTATCGCGCTGAAACGCCTGAAGTGGTGTCGTTTATACGCCAGTTTTGGAACGCGCACGCGAAACTCACTGGAAGTTCGCTGATGAAACTCCAACCGAAAAAGAGCTATGCCGCGGACGGTTTCACGTTCAGCCATAAAGAAACGTTCGGCTTCACCACGAAAAACGGCGGGACGCTTGAATGCGTGATTGACAAACGAAACGCGATCAACACCGTCCTCGGCACATTTTATACTTGGCGCGAACAGTGCGCTGCAGAACAGAAGAATGTCAGTCTTGATTGGTCGCTTCGTGCCGTTCCACCCTATTCTCGTCCATGATGTGCGTGACGTTCCAGCCGTCTTTTGCCAACGCGTCAGCAATGTGTTCTCGATGGCATCGCGCAGGGATGGCTTCGGCGCACATGATTGCGGTCTTGGATATCAAGGCAGCATCAGCGAGCTTTGAGATGGCTTGCGTGAATGCGTTGGATTTTTTATAGGCGTCAAATCCTCCTTTCTGAAATCCACCTAGGCTAGGTGTGTGCTGATAATTGATGCGATGCTTCGGCAGCATCAGCTCGAGATAGTCCTTCTTGAACCACGGCATGCGTTTGCTCTCGGGAAACGTGCGCACGTCGACTACAGTCTCTATTCTGTGTTTTCTAAGGATGTCGACGAAAGTGTCGAATGTTCTCGTCGAGTGTCCGAGAGTCCAGAGTTCCATTTAGCCACCGAACGCGAGTCTTGCTATGTTCATGTACGCAGGGATATTTAGTAATACAAAAACTTCAACTCCGACTCCGACAACTAGTGAAAAGAGTCCAAGGAACAATACGCCAACATTCCTGCGCAAGATGTTGTAGAACGCGATTGAACCGTATTTTTCTTTCACGAGTCCGTCTGAGATGGTCGTGCCTGCGCTTACTGAAGAGATGTAGCCGAAGATTTCGAGCAATACGTGCGGTAGTACTGTGAGCAGTATGGTGCCGAGCAAGAAAATCGCGGATTGTCCTGAGGTTAACGCGGCAACTTTCGCGAGATTTCCGAATATCGTGCCCCACACGCTTGCATTCCAGGCAATGAGGAAGATGGCGCCGTTGCCCGCCACTAATGATAGGAAGAAGCACAGGAAGAATACCAACACGTTGTTTGCGAGGATGTCTAGGAACAATGGTGCCGAAAATGTTGCTGCGCCCAACAATATGTCCAGTTGGTTTCTGAAAAGTATGTTTGAAGTCAAGCTTGGCAGGATGAGCGAGAACAGCACGAACACAATGAAGATGCCGAAGAAGGCAGCCAAATATAGGCGCAAGAACGGGAAGATATCGGCAAACAGTCCCTTTTTGCGTTCGATGCGTTCTTCTCTCGCGGACAGTTGGCCAAATGAAGGCAGCAGCAACAAGGACGTGATGGCACCCGCGATCAAGGAAGGGTCTTTCGGAAACAATAAGAGCGCAAGTCCTAGCCCGATGACTGCGGAGCACGCTCCGAGCAAAAACATCAGCCACGGTTTGCGCAAGAGCAGTTTCGCCGGATAGAGCTGTTCCAGGACCATAACTCGCTCAATGCAGTTCTTGTTTATAAAGAGTGTGGTAATATTTATATACCAGTATACAGTAATAGTACATTATTAAGAGGTGATTTGATGGCAAACGGCCGAAGACCTTCGGCAAAATCTTAAGAAGAATGACCCTATCGTGGCAATAGTATTGCGTGAGGGAATTGTATTGTGGGGTTTTGACGTGCTCGTCCAGGTGATCAAGAATGTCAGTCGATGACAAACTCAAGAAGTAACCATCTTCTCAACCACCACTATCCATAAATAGCGTCTTTAGTTCGTTCTTGTGGGGCTTATGTTACTGCAGTCACTCACGCTAAAGAATATCCGTAGCTATGTCGAACAGCGTATTGAGTTTCCTGAAGGGAAGCTCTTGCTCGCGGGCGACATTGGCTCGGGCAAATCAACGATTCTTCTCGCGGTTGA
>CAYHVU010000006.1:0-24800 GCA_964360075.1 uncultured Methanosarcinales archaeon | reverse complement strand
TTTGCGTACAGCGCAACCATACCTTTTGTCGTGCCATCCCACAAGATAGGCACGGCAAGCACGCTATTCGCCAGCTCGTGCGACTGCTGCAGTTGCCCTAGCATGAAGTCATTGCGAATGTCTTCCAAAAATAAAGGAGTGCGACTGTTGCTCACGTGCGCCCACAACGCATCTTCGATGGGCTTGGCAGCCACATTTCGGTTCTCAAGATACGAAAAGCGCGCAAGTTCGTTGCCATGCCTGATACTGCAATCCTCAATCGGAAATGTCTTCATGCAAAAATTCAGTGTCGTGTTGAGAATCTTAGGCACGTCAAACGTAGAGTTCACTTGGTTCAAAAAGTCAAACAGCACGTTCAGCTGTTGTAGTTCTTTCCTGTCCTTGCTACGTTCAGAAGCGATTCTTGGCAAAGTCACAGCAAACGTCTCAAGCATTGCACGAATCGTGTTCAATTGATGCGCCTGTTGCAATTGAATATTCGGGATTTCGTCCACCAGCTCATCTGGTTCCAAGCCAATTAAGCGCGCGGCCCTCACAGCCGTCTCTTCAAGACGTTGATCCGCGCGAATGCTCTCGACCATCAGCGCACCAACTTTTTTGTCGTCAATTACGATTGGAACAGTAATGGCATACAATCCGGCATGACACGTATCCTGATAGACGCCAGCAGCCTTTGAAGCCCAATCCTGACGGCACAAAGTGCAGAATTGATTTCCCTTTTTCATGACAAGAGTGCAAAAGAACGGAAATTGGCCTGAGCTGAATTGAATCTGGCCGTGCAAATCCACAGTTACAACAGGCAATCCAACAGTATTCGCAAGACGGTCCTGCACCAATTGCCAAGTTGCCGCGTCAACAAGCTCTTTCATAATAACTACTGAACACGGGGCTTTTAAAAGAATTTGTTGCGTCTACTATCTATGGCTTTTCTCTGTCAACGCATTAATTGCGTGTTTCTCTCTTTCTCGCACGTAAATAATTCATGTAAAGCTTTTTCGTCGTTTTCGTGGCAAATGGCCGCATACGCGGTTTTTCATTATTTTCAAGCCAGGCGACCATCTCTTTTCTGCTTTTGCAAAGAATCTTCCTCACTGCGGCAAACCCTTTCGGAGTCGCCGTCCATATGTAGTCCAAATCATTGAATGTGCCTAGAAGAAGGTCTTTCTTATACAGCGCATTCTTACCAAATGCCCAATTATCATGAACCGAAACGTCGCGAACAATCTTTACTATCTTATTAAGAGGATAGTTGAGCTTGAGCAGTATTTTTTTAGCGATGCGCGCGCCAGCTTTCATGTGCAACTCTCGCATGTTCAATTTGAACGGATTGTCTTTTGGCACGGCGGCATACCCGACATCATGCAAAATCACCAACGGAAGCAGCAACGACTCATCAAGCATTTCCTTTTTACAAACAAGAAGCGCATCGCGCATCATCCACTCAATATGGTCGATATCCATCGGACGTCCCTTCTGATAGTACGGCTTCGCACACACCCATAGTTTATTGTAGATTTGGTTCATAAGAGTATCAGCTATCCGCGTCAATCACCGCACGCGCAATATCCACTATGTACGTCGCCATCGTACGCAGAATGTCGCCGCTCTCGCCTTTAAGACTCGCAACCAGTTCTTCTCTACGACCAGCAACCGCATCAGCGAGCGCTTTGTCGTTCGTGAACGACGCCTTGACCGCGTCAAGATACAATTTTTCGAGCTCAGCAAACATTGGAGACTTTTTGCCAGCAAACTGTTTTAAACTGTCGCCAAGATTTTCGAACGTGTTCGCCAACACCCAGGACGCGAGCACTTTGTCCGTCGACAACTGCACGTGCTGCGCAACAATAGGATCACGCAAACTGCCCTTGAGCAAACGATATAAAAGAAAGTACATCCGGTTCATGTCATAATCGCGCAACGTAACGCTTTCCGCGAGCGCAGGGTTTTTGCAGTCCTGAAACATAGAACGCACAGTCATGTCCATTCTTCTGAGTGTTTTTTCGATTGAAACTTCTTTCAGATTGAGTAAGTCTTGCGCAACAAGCGCTGTCGTAGACTGCTCAACGATTTCCAAGCCAGCGAAGTCGCGCAACAACTTGCGCAACTCTTTCGCGTGCGTCTGCACGTCTCCCGTGAAACGAATCGTGGAATAATTGTTGATATACGCGCTTGTCAATTCACGACCAAGAGTAGCAACATCCTTCTTATCAATCGTGATAGTCTTTTCGCGTTGCTCAGGACGGGCAGAAGGATCAGACATAATCACCAAACCGTTCTCGCGTTCATGCATAAAGACAGTGCTTCCCTTACCTAGTTTGTGCTGAAGAAGCCACTCTTTAGGCAATGAAACAGTATGACTGCTCGGGCCTGCCTTGACTAGTTTACGAACGTGCATGCTTCACCTTTTTGAATACAGATACATACTAAACGTATTCTCTTGTTTTAACATACGTTAAAACTATATTAATGTTCCCCCTTATGATACTTGTACTCATGCAAACGCATGGGCCGAACGCAAGTTCGACGTTTGCCGAAGCATCGGCAAAAACGCGAGAGATAAAATACATAGGCGGCGAAGGAAGCTCGCAGCGCACACACGCTTCCTTGCTGTAGGCCAACGCTGAGTGCGGGTTTGCTAAATGCGTTGTCCGCCCTTTTTTTTTATTTTTCGCAATTGTTAGCGCACCGGAGCGATCCGGCGCACTACAGCGGTTTTACGGCCGCTGTTCACACACGGGCGGGCAAAATCCCGCCCTCCTAATCATGCTCACCAACCCCCCACAGGCGCGAACAGCGAACTTCTCATTCGCGCCTCTTTTTATTCTTCTTTTCGGCTACGCCATTCTGTTCGACCGCGTTAACTTTATAGACACGCTCTATCAATTGGTGCATCGAGATGCACATCACTAACCAAGGACTGCTCGCGCGGTTCGATGCCTTCGTCAGGAGTATTGACTCTTCTGACGTACTTGCGCTCTTCCATGACGCGGATTCTGATGGTATTTCTTCCGGCGCGATTGTCGCAACAGCCATCAAGCGCTTGCGCGGACGCATTCCTGACGTCCGCATCTATCCTGCTGGTGCCTCGCACACGATTCGCGAAGAAGACATTGCATTGTTGAAGAAAGCAGGCGTCACCAAGTTCATCGCGTGCGACGTTGCATTAGATAACATGCCTGACATCACCGAACGCATTGCCTCGTTTGCGGAAATACTCATTATTGACCATCATGCATTGTATCATCCGTTCAAGGCCAAAAACATCACCTTAATCAAGCCGCAACTGTTCACGGATTTAGCGCAGCCGAGCAGATACTGCACAAGCAAACTAGCATACGATTTGTTCTCGCGGCACACTAATCTGGAAGACAAAGACTGGCTCGCGGTAGCTGGCTGCATTTCTGACATCGCCACGGAGCCTTGGCTACCGTGGATTAAGAGCGTGTTCAAGAAATACAAAGTGCCGATGCAGAAAGATTTGTTCAAGACCGCATTAGGAAAGGTCGGCATTTACATCAATGATACTGCTTCCTACGATGCGAAAGAAATCCACAAAGCGTTCAATGTTGCAGTCGAGGCAAACACGTACAAAGAGCTTCTCGATTCGCCCATCAAACGCTACCATAAAATCATCGAAGCAGACATCATCAAGTGGACAAAACACATCAAGACCAAAGGTGAATGGCATCCTGAACTGAAATTAGTCTTTTACAAAGTCACGCCTAAATATTCAGTCAAGAGCGCCATCACAACCATTCTCGGACTCAAGTACAAACAATGGATTCTCGCGGTCTGCGCGCCTGAACACGGCAAAATGACGATCTCGATGAGATGCAACGACCAGCACGTCGCGGTCAACAAATTAATCGTGGAAGCGTTGAAGGATTTGCCGGACTCTTCCGGCGGCGGGCATATTCCCGCAGCAGGCGGACGTTGCAACGTCAAAGACTATCCGACATTCAAAGATAACGTGATGAAATTACTAAGAGGAGGGTTTACTGGAATAGAAAAATAAAAACAAATAAGAAAGTTTCTACTTACGCTCTCGCCATCTTTGCGCGCGAGATGTCGCCGGACTTGTCTATGAAGTACAAGTATCCTGCGTGCTTCTTGACGCCTGCCTTCGCGACTTTCTCGGGCTTGCTCTTTGCGCCCTTCTTGCGGCCGCGGGCCATCTTTGCACGGGAAACATCGCCCTGCTTGTCAACGAAGTAGAGGTATCCACCCTGCTTCTTTACACCAACTTTTGCAACTTTTTCTGCCATTGGAGATTCCTCCTTTTTCTTTTTTTATGACGGGAAAACCGTAATGCTTCCCCCTTATACCGTCGAGAGAAGGAGGTTGTTTATAAAACTTTCGAACTTGAAGAAATCCATTCCCGTCGGGAAAAGTCACTTCCTGCGCTTCTTTGCAGGCGTTTTACGTAGAGAAACCGGTTCACGAACGCGTTTAAGGAGCTTTCGCGCCTTCTCTGCACGCGCCATGTCGCGCCCGAACTGCTCGGCAATCTCCTTTTCGGTCGGAATCTTCTGGCCAGCGAGACGGTCTGCGGCCTCCATAGCGCGGTCTATATCTCCTTTTGCCATACGGATACCGTGCACACAATGCTATAAGTAACTTATGGTTTCCATCCACCAAATCATTAAATAGCATCTGCTCGACGAGAAACGCATGATAAAGGGGATGGTGGTGGCGGGCGGCTACGGCAATCTAGTCATCCGCGCAAAACAAGGCGCGCGTCTGGAGCTTGGCGAGCTCCTTATCGCGGAAACGCCTACGGGCAACGTGCTTCTGCAGATTTTCGACCTTGATTACGGTTCGCAGTTAAGCCAGCAGCATCTCGAGCTCGTCTCAGGACTCAAACTAGAGGAAGACACCACGCTCAACATCATGGACCCTCATCTGCGCACTTACGTCCTCGCGAAAGCACAAGGACTGCTAGCCATCAACGGCGTAAATGCGAAATTGTGCAAAGAATTGCCTGGTTTGTTCTCGCCAGTCAGAGAACTCACAGCAGCAGATGTTCCGTTCTTCACCACACCAAAGACGCCACTCTTGCTCGGCAATCTTCGTTCTGGCAGCACTACGCTCAATGTTCCAATCGCTCTCCCTGGCGTTGATGTCTTGAGTCATCACGTTCTCATCTCGGCAACTACAGGCAAAGGCAAGAGCAACTTAGCATACACAATGCTCTGGGACTTGTGCAACCAAGATTACGCAGGCGTGCTAGTGCTAGATCCGCACGATGAATACTATGGCCGGACAAAGCGCGGACTGAAAGACCATCCACGACACGAACGCGTCATTTCGTACTCACCAGATCCGATGCCAGGCGCGAGAACGCTCAAAATCAATCTCTCACTCATGCATCCGCAGCACTTCGATGGTGTCATGCCGTGGAGCGACGCGCAAAGAGAATGCATAATGGCGTATTGGAAACGCTATGGCGAGCACTGGATTGAAGAAGTGCTCACAGGCGAGGCCATCAGCAACTTCATGGAAGGCACGCTCGCGGTCGTGCGCAGGAGATTACAGCAACTCCTGGACTTGCAAATTGATGACACACTCACTTGCGAAGGAGTCTTTGACACCATCGCAGGAGTCACAATAGTGCACGATATCGTTCGTGACCTCGAGCAAGGCAAAATTGTCATCATCGACACTAGCTCGTTCTCTGGAGCCGTCGAAATCCTCATCGGCAGCATCATTGCGAGCGAAACGCTCCATCGGTACAAGCAATGCAAACAAGATGGAAGTCTCAAGGACAAACCAGTCATCAGCATCTTTCTTGAAGAAGCGCCACGCGTTTTGGGCAAGGACGCGCTCGAGAAGGGTGGAAACATCTTCAGCACGATCGCAAGAGAAGGACGGAAATTCAATGTAGGACTCGTCGCGATCACGCAATTGCCGTCCTTGATTCCTAGAGACATTCTCGCAAACATAAACACCAAAATCATTCTTGGCACTGAAATGAAGCCAGAACGTCAGGCGTTGATAGAAAGCGCGGCGCAAGACCTCTCAGAGCACGATAGAACCATCGCAAGCCTGGACAAAGGCGAGGCCATCATCACCAGCACGTTCGTCAAGTGCGTCACACCCATCAAGATTCCATTGTTTGACACACAAATAACGCCAAAACAAGCGCAATCATTTCCAGGAGTGAAATCATGACAATCGCTCATTGCTATGTTCGAAGTCACGAGGCTGATGCCTCATGAAGTTCGCGCACATTGCAGACGCGCACTTGGGTGGCTGGCGAGAGCCAGCATTGCGAGAAGCGAACGCGCAAAGCTTCATCACATGTATCGATAAGATAATCGAGCAACGCGTCGACTTCCTGCTCATCGCAGGAGATTTGTTTAACACCAGCGTGCCACCCATTGACGCGTTGAAATTAGCGGTGCAAAAGCTGAACGACCTCAAACGTGCTGGCATTCCTGTTTATCTCATTCCTGGCTCGCACGACGCGAGCCCGAGCGGCAAAACAATGCTTGACGTGCTCGAAGAAGCCGGACTGTTCATCAACGTAGTCAAGGGCGAGGTCATAGATGGAAAATTACGCCTTAAGTTCACGGTCGACCCGAAAACAGGCGCCAAATTGACTGGCTTGCTCGGCAAAAAAGGCGGGTTGGACAAGCATTATTACGCGGATTTGGACCGAACGCATCTCGAAAACGAAACTGGATTCAAGATTTTCATGTTCCACTGCGCGCTTACCGAATGCAAGCCAAAAGAATTGCAAGACATGGATGCGTTGAGCATTTCACTCTTTCCAAAAGGATTTGACTATTATGCCGGAGGTCATGTGCATGTCATCGATCGTGTTTCAATCGGAAACTACAAGAACGTAATTTATCCTGGGCCGGTGTTCCCTAACAATTTCGCTGAAATCGAGAAGCTCAAGCAAGGCACGTTCGTGCTGTACAACGACGGCATCATCACGCATGTTCCAATTGCACTGCATCCAGTCATTCCTATTGTAATCGACGCAAACGGAAGGACGACGACAGAAGTCGAAGAACTGTTGCGCCAGCAACCAGTGAGCGTGAGCAACGCAATAGTCACTGTGCGCGTCTCGGGAACGTTAAGCCAAGGAAAACCATCAGATATTCAGTTTCAAACACTTCTACAACAAACACTTGATCACGGCGCGTATGCCATATTGCGTAATACAAGCAGTCTTACAAGCAAAGAATTCGAGGCCATCACGGTCGACCAAAATTCAGTTGAAGATGTTGAAGCCGCGTTGATTCGTGAACACTCGGGCAAGGTATTCGGCGAACAGGAAGCAACACTCATCAATACGCTAATGCAGGCATTGCAGACAGAACGTAATGAAGGAGAAAAAGTTTCGGACTTCGAAAAAAGAATTACTGGTGACGCTTTGCAGGCGTTGGCCAGGATTCCTTCTTCGGCAACCCCAGCTTCCGGCTCCAACGAGCAATCAGTGCTTGATAAGATGCCTTCCTGAGCCAAGTCTTGCTGTGCAAGCATTTCGTCTCTATTCCTGCCTTGATAAACTCGATAAAGAGCTTCACCTTGCCGTCTTTGCGCTGTTTGGCGTAAACTCGTTGTGCTGACTTGGAAGGATCGCCGAAAACGAGCACGTCCAATGCTTTCTCGTTCCTTCGCATGCGTTTGAAAAAATCATGGCGCAAATGCTCTAGTTTCTTACCGATGACCTCGCGCTTCTTGTAGACAAACAGCAGGATGATGAGAAAGATTGCAAAAAGAACGCCGAGAATCAAGTCCAGTTGCCGGAACCAACCGATAATGACTGGAATAAAACTACCGAACCAGTAACCCACCAGCACAATCAACGGCACCCAAATGATTGCCGCGAGACTGTCCCAAAACAAGAATTCCTTGAGTGGCATGCGCGTTGCGCCGGCCGCAATCGGGAAGAAGACGCGTATTCCAGCCAAAAACCTTGAGACAAAAATCGTCTTGCTGCCGTGGCGTTCGAAATGGTTTTCTACCCACTTAAATTTCTCTTTCGGCAACAGACGCTTGAATAGTTTTCCGCCGCGGTGGCCGATGGCGTAGCCAACGAGGTCGCCTACGATGACGGAAAGTAAAGAAACAATAATCGCGCCTGATAATTTCATGTAACCAGTAGATGCGACATAACCAGCCGCGAGCATCACGAGCTCTTCAGGAAACGGCAATCCAATGCTACCAATCATCATCAGCACGAAAATCGCAAGATAAGAAACCTGTCCCAAATAATTTATGAAAAAGTCAAGGAGCGCCATTTAGGGCGTTGACCGTTTGATGGTTCGCGGGAAAGGGATTGCGTCCCTGATGCTCTCGAGCTTGCAAATCCATCGCACGACACGCTCGATACCCAGACCGAATCCAGAGTGAGGGACGCTACCGTAACGCCGGAGGTCAAGATACCAGTTGTAATGCTCAACCTTTTCTCCGGACATCTTCAACTTCTTGATTAAAATATTCACGTCAGTTTCTCTTTCGGAACTGCCGATGATTTCGCCGTAGCCTTCCGGTGCCAAGACGTCGCAGCACTTGACGACGCGCGCGTCGTTCGGGTCGTCCTTCATGTAGAACGCCTTGATCTCCTTCGGATAGCCCGTGACCCACAACGGCTTGTCGTAATGCTTCACCAAGGCCTCTTCCTCGATGGTGCGCAAGTCCTTGCCCCACGGGATGCTGATGCCGTCTTTCTTCAGCATCTCGATGGCTTCCGTGTAGGTGATTCTCGGGAAGGGTGCCTTGATTTTTTCGAGCTCGCGATAGTCGCGTCCCAAGAGCGTCAATTCGTCACGGCAATGCTTTGCCACGTGCTGACAGATGACCGTGAGCAAACCCTGTTCCAACTGTACGAGCCCTTCAAAGTCCTGCCATGCCGTTTCGCCTTCGAGCATCCAAAATTCTGTCAAATGACGACTCGTTTTGCTTGGCTCAGCGCGGAATGTTGGAGTGAGCGCCCACACTTTCTCGAGCGAAAAAATCATTGCTTCAAGATACAGTTGAGCGCTCTGACCCAAAAATACTTCCTCACCAAAGTAGTCAACATGGAACATTGTTGAGCCGCCTTCGCACGAGCTGCCCGTGATGATTGGAGGAGTCGTCTCGAAATAACCTTCCTTCGTGAAAAAGTCACGGCATGCGCGCAAGATTTCGGCCTTGACCTTCCAGACAGCAGTCAATTCTCTGCTGCGAATCCACAAGTGACGCTTGTCAAGCAAGTCCTCGGTAGATTGGTCTTTTGTGATAGGAAAACGTTCGGCCTTGTGCACGATCTTGAATTCGTCGACTTCGACTTCAAAACCCGTCGGCGCGCGCTTGTCTTCCTTGAGCGTGCCGCCTAATTCGACTGAACTTTCAATCAACACGCTTTCGGCAGCTCCCCAAATCTCTGCGGAGACATTTTCCTTCTTGATGACGCACTGCAGGATGTTTGTTCTGTCGCGAAGCACGACGAACGCGAACGCGTTGCTCTTGCGTTCACGATACACCCAGCCGCGCAAATGCACGTGGCCTGTACCTTTCTTTATCGCGTCAGCAACCGTGATGAATTCCATGCGTTCTTTGCTCGCGTGTCGCTATAAAAAGGTTGCTCCTGATTTATGTCAGAGCGCATAAAAAGCGTAAAAGCCAGATAGGTACGATGCTCGAACGACTCTTACTCTCCGCTACTCTCGCGTGCACCACTCTCAGCGGTTGCATTGTGCCGCCAAAGACCACATACGCAACAGAAATCGCGACCAAGGATATCGCGGAGAGAACCGTCGATTATCTCGCGCGAGGGCAAGCAGAGGAAGCGGCAGACTATCTTGAACAGTACGCGGACCGCAAAGGAGCGACGATGTCCTACTTGCGCGCCATCACGACCGTCGCGAAGGCTGGCCCGCCCGACGCGACAAACTTTCTCACCTACATCGCCGCAGGCAATCACTTTGAAGAGTTCTTTGGTTACCTCTCAGTCTCCCCTGCTCATTGAACGCGTGCAGGAGGAGATTCCCGATAGACTGTTCGGGCTTCCCATATACAAAACAGGCAAGAAAGGGCTGCGCACCTTTGTGCAGCATCCTGAAAAACTATGGTGGTGGCACATCATCTCCGAGGATGACCAAAAAAGGACGCTCAGCAACTGCTACGCGACGCTACCCGCGATGGAGCTCGTGGAAAAGAACTATGGTAATTGCGCACGCGCACTCCGGATTGGACGCGCTCATTTCCTGCCGGGAAGACGCGACCGGATACGGGAAGCCATCGACAACTGGTTTGTTTACCTTGTCAGGGAAAGCTCGCTCTTGCAATCAAACGACCCGCAACGCATAGCGATTGAAGTCCGCATCAAAAACGTCGAACAACTGCAGGAAACGCTCAAAGAACCTTACAATGCGCATAAAGCGACGCTTCGCGTCATTGAGCCACCGAAATAATCTTTGGCTGCACGACGCGCTCCCAGTCATCGATACTCATCTGAATGCTCGTATCGTGCCTTCCTGCGTTGAAGTTTATTCTTTCGTTTCTATACAATGATTTGTCTACATAGACCTGAATGCCGAATAAGTTGCCGAAGGGCGGGATGCTGCCGATAGTGCAGTGCGTGACTTGCAACGCCTCTTCCGGGGTTGCCAAGCTCAACGAATCTGCCTTGAGCACGAACTTGAGCATCTTCATGTCTGTTTTCTTGTCGCCCGCAATGACGAGCATGGCGAACTTTCCGTTGCTTCGGAAAACTAAGGCTTTCGCGCCAGACATAACTTCAGTGCCTCGAATGGCTGCGCCTTCTTCAGAAGTCGAACATTCCTTGTGCGTCCAGCATTTGTACTCAATATGCTTGTTGTCAAGCAGTTTCCGAATTTCAGAAAGAACATCCATTTTTACGGAACAATGCGTTCAGGGTCGCGCGGGAACAACACTGCGTCACGGATGTTCTCCAGATTCAACAGTTTCTTTGTCAAACGATCAACGCCCATGCCAAAACCACCATGCGGCGGCGCGCCGAACTTGAACGGGTCTGTGTAGAACGTGAAATCCTTTGCTTTAAGACCCTTTTCAACAATCTGCTTGCACAAGACATCGTGACGGTGCTCGCGTTGCGCACCCGATGCCATCTCTTCGCCGCGATATTCGAAATCAAAACCACAAGAAGTGTCTCCGTGCGTCATCGTGTAGAATGTGCGGAGTGCGAACGGGAACTTGGTCAGGAAATAAACATCAGTGTTGTACTTTTTCTTTACGATGTCGCCCAATTTCTTTTCGTCTTCAGTTCCAATGTCATCCCCTGGCTTGAGCTTGCTGCCTTCGGCGTTGAGCAAATCAATCGCTTGCGCATGCGTGATTCTTGGGAATGGAATTGCGGGCACCTCGACGCTCGTGCCCAAAAGCTTCAGCTGTTCATGGCACAACTCGTTCACGTCCTTGCATACTTGGACGAATAGACGCTCAATGGCCTTGAGAACGTCATCCTCATCCTTGACAAATGACATTTCAAAGTCAAAATGCGTGAACTCAGTCAAGTGACGCATCGTGTGAGACTTTTCAGCGCGAAAACTCGGGCCAATCTCGAAAATCTTTTCAAAACCCGCAATCATCATCATCTGCTTGTACAACTGCTGCGACTGCGCAAGATAGACTGTTTTATCGTAATACTGTACTGGAAACAATGTCGCGCCGCCTTCTGCACCTGCAGAGATTATCTTCGGCGTCTGCATCTCGATGAAGTTTTCCTTTGCAAGGAAATTTCTGAGACTCCAGTTGACCATGCTTCTTACCTTGAAGATGGCAAGATTTCTCGGATTGCGCAAATCAAGGAAACGATTGTCCAAACGCTTATCCAGTCCTGTCGGGATTGTGCCGGAAATGTCGATTGGTAGGTTCGGGTCGGATTTCGCAATAATTTCGAGGTCATGCAGGATGACTTCCTTTCCTCCTGCTTTCTGCTTGCTCGTCTGCACTTTGCCATGAATTGCTATGACGGACTCTTTTGCGATTTCGTTGAGCAACGCGAACTGCGTGAAGTCCTTCAACGCCGTCAACTGCACGACACCTTCACGGTCACGAAGCGTGATGAACGCGATTTTGCCCAGATTCCGGATTTCCGCAGCCCAGCCCGCGAGAATGACGTCCTCGCCGTCCTCGCGGTGCTGGACCTCCTTCGTGGTGATGCGCTGATGCAAATCAAGTGCCATACGTGAATGACCATCGAAATGGTTTAAGAATGTTACGCCGCAAAGAGTACCGTAGCAAGTCTCGCGCGCTCAATATGACATTCGCCACCATCCCAAAAGGTTTATATACACTGCCCTGCTGAAATCATTCGTTAAAAAGGCGTGAATAATGGCAACCACCGTATTAGGCAATGTGCTTGAGTTCTTCGGCAAGATTGGCATCTATGACGTCGTGTTGCCGTTCATGCTTACCTTCACGATTGTGTATGCAATTCTTGACCGAACGCGTGTTTTAGGAAATGAAAAAATAGGCGGCGAAGAGCACCCGAAGCGCAACCTCAACGCCATGGTCGCGTTCGTGATTGGGTTTTTGGTGATTGCTTCGAGCAGATTGGTCGAAACAATTACGAGCGTGTCAAGCAACATGGTCGTCTTACTCTTGCTTGGCGTCTTCTTCCTCATGCTCATCGGCAGCTTCTACAAGGAAGGTGGATTGTGGGACGAAAAGAACGGATTCTCAGGCTGGCTCAAGTGGTTCTTCATCATTCTCATGCTCGTCGGAATCATCGCCATCTTCATGAACGCGTTAAAAACTGATTCGGGAGAGACGTGGCTGGATTATTCGCTGAATTATCTTTCTGCAAACTGGAGCTCAAATGCGGTCGCAAGCATCATCTTGATAATCTTGGTTGTTTTGTTCATCAAATACCTTTCGTCGCCCGGCGATAAGAAAGAGGAGAAAAAGTAAGGAGGAACCATGGCAATCGGACCGTTATCAGGTGTTTTCAATTACCTCCAGAATTTCGGGTTCTTTGACATCATCCTGCCCTTCGCAATCATCTTCTCAATTGTCTGGGCGTTGCTGAGCAAAATCAACCTTTTCGAGAACAAGAAAATCCCACTCATTTTGGGACTCGCAATCTCGCTGCTCGCCATCTATCCCCACGCGACTGGCACCTATCAGCAGTTCGACATCGTCAACTTCATCAACACCGCATTCCCGCAGGTCGGATTGATCATCCTGTCCGTCGTGCTGCTGATGATTCTGATGGGTCTCTGGAAAGGTGAAGCGCCCGGCGCGGAGAACCTCGTCTTCGGCACCGGCATGGTCATCGCTGTCATTATGCTCTTCGTCGTCATCTGGCGCGCGCTGTTCCCGTATTCATCCCCTTCGTGGCTCAGCTTCATCGACGACCCGAACCTGCAAGCATTGCTCGTCATCATTCTCGTCTTCGGACTGATTGTCTACTTCGTCACGAAAGACGACGGCAGCGGCAGCTCAAAGCTAAAAGCAGAAAAGGAAAAAAATAAAGAGTTTGGTGAAGGATGGCGCAAAATCCTAGGTGGACTCTCAAAATAAATGGCAACCCCTCTCGACTTCGGACTGTTGGCGAACTTCGCTAGCTTGTTCCCGTTTCTGTTAGTGACTGTGATGGTCTATGCCATCATGACGAAACTTGAGCCATTCGGAGAAAGCAGAGGAGTCTACGCGTTCCTCGCGTTCGTGCTCGGTGTGCTCACGCTGTTCAGCCCGATCGCCATCAAGTCCATCAACCGCATGGCGCCTTGGTTTGTGCTCTTGTTCATCTTCAGTCTCTTTTTGCTGATGGCGTTCAAGATGTTCGGCGTCACGGACAAGAACATTACCGACATCATCACAAGCTCAGAGCACGGTGACACGTTTTTCTACTGGGTAATCGCACTCGTGCTTATCATTGGAGTGGGCTCACTGACGAGTGTTGTTTCTGAAGAGAAAGGATTCACCAAGATAGGCGCAAACGAAACAGGCGCAAAAGTAGAGCCAGGCACAGAACAAGTTGGATTTGTCCAAACCATTGTGCACCCGAAAGTATTAGGAATGATTCTTTTGCTGCTCATCGCGGCGTTCACGGTCAGAAACCTAAGCAAGTACGATAAGGCGTAACATGGCACTACTAGACCTCTTCAAGAAAAAGGAAGCGCCGCAAGCAATGGGCTCGCCTATCGAACAAGTGCTCGCGATGCAACAGCAGGGTTTGACGAACAACCAAATCGTGCAAGCATTGCAGCGCCAAGGCTATGACACAGGTAGCATCATGGACGCGCTCTCACAAGCCGAAGCAAAGCACGGTGTAGAACCGTTCACGCCAATGCCTGAAGAGCATCCTTCTTTCAGTCCACAACCTCAACAACAGCCTGCAAGAACAGAAGCGTTCGAAGAAATCGCAGAACACATCGTCGACGAGAAATGGCAGGAATTTGTCAAGGAAATGGGCAAGATGGCAGAGTGGAAAGACCAAGTCAACTCACGACTGGACAGACTAGAACAAAGCATGACTGATGTAAAGGCAGACTTGGATAATTTGCACCGCTCAATCCTGGGCAAAATCGGCGAATACGACAAGAATCTCCTCGACGTTGGCACAGAAATCAAAGCCATGGAAAAAGTGTTCCAAAAAGTGCTACCTACGTTAACAGAGAATGTGGCTGAACTCAGCAGAGTCACCAAGATTGTCAAGGGACCGGTTAAGAAGTGATCATTCTTCGTGCTGCTCGTCCGTATGCTTTCCTAACTTTTCGTCAATCAATCTTTCTACCTGATCATAAGAAACAAATCTGATAGGATCCCACATCTCAACATAGCGCTTCAAAACGTCCACGTCTTCCTTGCGCGCGGTCAATTGCAGCTCCTTGATTGCCATGACGACCTTGTCTTCCATCGCTCGAACAGTCCTTTTAATCTCCATTACGTCAGCCTGCACGTTCTTGCTTTCCAAAACTGCCTTCTTCTGATGCATTAGCATGTTCTGTTCAATCAACTGCAATTTACGCCGCAAATCAGCATATCGCTCTTCAGCAACGCGCAAACGCGTGCTCAGAACAGCAATGTCCTGCTGCACCGATGTATCAGGCTCTAAAGATTGCCGTGGCGCGCCAAAGAGGCTCGAACCAAAACCTTTCTTGTCCGTTACGTCTGTTTCAGGCATAGGAATTCTTATATAGCTTAAGACAAGAAATGACTCACGAGTTAGTTAAACTTATGTCACTACAAAAGAGGAAAGAAGATGGCTGAGGGTGCCTGTGGCGCATACGATGTCCTGCGTGAAGGCGACGAAGTCATCCTCCGCATAGATTGCGAACAGTGCACGTTCTTTCCAAGTATTGAAGACGATTCAAGAACGATGGCAATGGCCATTGACTTGTTAGCAGAAGTAGGACACGTTACTAAAATCGTATTCGTCCAAAAGCGCGACTACGAATACGACGCCGCACAAATCGTGCTCTTGGAAGAAGTCGCAAAGCTCTACAAGCAGATCAGCCAGAGCAAGATAGGATATTCTCTCCTTATTGACCCCGCAAGCCATCGTTTCATTGACGCAAAGTACGCAGAAATCCAGAATGTCCTTCACAGTTTGCTGAAAAGCGATCCTTTGGGCGCGTACATGAACCTTGTGCGCATCTATCGCAGGGAAGACATTTACGCACGCGAAGCTGGACTTTCGCCAGAAGGCCAGCAAGCGCTCACCAAACTGCTCAAATTCTTACAGGATTTGCTCACTTCGCTCGACCAAATCAAGCTTATCCGAATGAACAAGAACGCACTCGCGGGCCACAAAGCAGGCGACAGAGAACTGTATCGACGCTTGTTCAGCCCGAGCATCAAGCCAGACTTCATGTTCACGAAACTGCAAGCAAGCTATCCGCCGGACGCAGAAGAGCTCGCGAGCTATGAAGTCAAGGGCACTGAAGTCACGATTTTCTCAATGCCCGGCAGCGTGCAATATCTCTACCATATCGTCCCGCCTGAATTTAAGCTCGGCGAAGAACAATACGAACTCCTCGACGCGGCAAGAAAAATCATGGCTGAACACAAACCAAAGCGCTCGGAGTTCGTCGATCCCGCCAGAATGCGCGAAGTGTTCACGGCAATCGGTGAAGATTTGATTGATGAATTGGCGGGCTATCGCGGCATCAAATTGAGAGAGAAAGATCGCGATGAGCTTGTGCAAATCCTCGTGCGGTACACTGTGGGCTTTGGATTAATTGAAGTGCTGCTCGCGGATGAAAGAGTGCAAGATATCAGCATCAACTCACCTATGGGAAGAATTCCGATGTTCATCGTGCACCAGGACTTTGGCGACTGCATCACCAACATTGTTCCCACAATCTCCGAAGCAGAATCGTGGGCGTCAAAATTAAGACTAATCTCAGGCAGACCATTGGATGAAGCAAACCCTATCCTCGACACAGAACTAGTGCTGCCGGAAAGCAGAGCAAGAGTGGCAGCCATCAGCGCGCCATTAAACCCCACGGGACTCGCGTACAGCTTTCGCAGACACCGCGACAAGCCTTGGACGCTTGCCTTGTTCGTGGCTAACGGAATGATTTCTCCGCTCGCGGCAGGCGTGCTCAGTTTCCTCATTGACGGCGCGCGAACCATGCTCGTTGCAGGCACGCGAAGCTCAGGAAAGACCTCGCTCCTCGGAGCACTGATGGTGGAAATCATGCGCAGAATCAGAATCATCACCATCGAAGACACGCTCGAACTGCCTGTCCAAGCGCTCAAAAATCTCAACTACAACATCCAAAGCATGAAGGTTGCGTCCGCATTGACGCGCGGCTCAACTGAAGTCTCAGCAGACGAAGGCATTCGCACGACATTGCGTCTCGGGGACTCGAGTCTGATTGTTGGCGAAGTCAGAAGCACCGAAGCAAAAGCGCTCTATGAAGCAATGCGCGTGGGAGCATTGGCGAACACTGTTGCAGGAACAATCCACGGCGACAGCCCGTATGGCGTGTTCGACCGTGTCGTCAACGACCTCGGAGTGCCAAGAACAAGCTTCAAGGCGACCGACATCATCGTAGTCGCGAATCCAGTGCGCAGCCCAGATGGCTTGCATCGTTTCAGGAGAGTCACGCAGATTACTGAAGTCAGAAAGCACTGGGAAGACGACCCACTCAGAGAAGGTGGCTTCGTCGATCTTTTTAAATACGACGCAGTCACTGATACATTGCAGCCGACAAGCGATTTGCTCAACGGCGACAGCGAAATCCTCAAATCTATCGCAGGAAATGTCCGAGAGTGGGCTGGCAACTGGGACGCGGTCTGGGACAACATCAATCTTCGCACACGCATCAAGGAAACTATTGTCGATACAGCAAAAAAGCTCAGCAGACCTGACATCCTTGAAGCGCCATTCAACATCAATAGCAATGACGAGTTTCACAGGATTGCGGAAAATGTGCGAGAGCAGACAGGCAAACTAGACAGCGAACAGATTTTCTTTGCGTGGAACGAATGGTTCCAGCGCAGTATTAGAAAGCACGAGGAAGCATGAACGAGCAGGACCTCTTCAAGAAATACAAGCAACGTCTTGAAGATGAACTCGGAGCCTCGCCAGGGCCACGGCAAGTCACGTCGCGCGAATATCAACAGTTCAAACAGGAAACACTATCCACGCGCACATCTTGGTATGAACGCCTGTGTAATGGCGCTGAAAAGCTGCTCAAAATAAAGGTGCCGCCGCAGAAGACCGCGCTCATACAGGAACATTTGAGCATCGCGCATCTCAATGTCACACCATCGGGCGTGATGGCGCTTTCATATCTGCTGCCCATGTTCATTCTTCTGTTCGGCGCTTTAGTGAGCATCATCGTGTTCAACTCGATGTTCTTCACTTTCTTTTTCGTAATGGTCGGATTCGCGCTTATTCTCGCGCTGCAAAGACTGCCAGAATACATCGCAAACAATTGGCGCCTGAAAGCAAGCAACCAAATGGTGCTCTGCGTCTTCTATGTCGTAACTTACATGCGGCACACCAGCAACATTGAGAACGCAATAGGATTCGCTGCCGAACACTTGGCGCCGCCATTGAGCCTTGACCTGAAGAAAGTTCTCTGGGATGTTGAGACTGAAAAATTCGACACAGTCAAGGACAGTCTTGACGCGTATCTCGAGACCTGGCGCAAATGGAACAACGAATTCATCGAAGCGTTCCACCTAATTGAAGGCTCACTCTTTGAAACGTCAGAAGCACGCCGCGTCGAACTACTGGACAAGGCGCTCGATGTTATCCTCCAAGAGACTTACGAAAAGATGCTGCATTACGCGCACAACCTCAAAAGCCCAATCACAACACTGCACATGCTCGGCATCATCCTTCCTGTACTTGGGCTCGTCATCTTGCCGCTCGTCGTGAGCTTCATCGGCACAGTACAATGGTATCACATCGCCACACTCTACAATGTTCTCTTGCCGATTATCGTGTACTATCTCGGCAGAAACATTCTGTCGACAAGACCCACCGGCTATGGCGACAGCGATATCGCAGAAATCAATCCAAGCCTGAAAAAATACAGAAATGTACTCATCAAAATAGGCAAGCGCGAAATCGCAATCAATCCTTTGACAATCAGCATCACTCTTGCAATTGTTTTCGCAATAATCGGCCTGACGCCTATATTGTTGCACACGTTTGCGCCCACATTCGAGCTCGACATTCTTGGGTTCAAGTTGCTCGACTACAGAAAAAGCAGCAATCCGGAGACGCCAGGACTCATAATCGGGCCGTACGGCTTGCTCGCGAGCGTGATTTCACTCATGATTCCATTAGCAGCAGCATTCGGCATCGGGCTCTACGCAAAACTACGAAGCAAAAATGTCATGAAGATTCGCGAGAACGCGAAACGACTTGAGGACGAATTCGCAAGCGCCTTATTTCAGTTAGGAAACAGACTTGCTGATGGCATTCCTGCAGAAGCAGCTTTCGGTCGCGTCGCGGAAATGATGCCGGACACTGTTTCAGGACAGTTCTTCACAGTTGTAAGCAATAACATCCGTAAGCTTGGCATGGGTTTGCGCGAAGCACTCTTTAATCCGCGCAACGGCGCAGTAGCCGCATTCCCTAGCCCAATTATCGAGAGCTCTATGAAAGTCTTGATTGAGAGCATCAAGAAAGGCCCGCTCATTGCCGCGAACGCATTACAGAACGTCTCTCGCTACATAAAAGAAATCCATGCCGTCAATGAACGTCTCCGAGACTTGATGGCAGAAATCATTTCTGACATGAAATCACAGATTGCGTTCCTTACGCCAGCGATTTCAGGCATCGTCATAGGCATCACCAGCATGATTACTACTATTCTTGGCGCATTGAGCTCGCAAGTAGCAAAATTGTCTGCAGAAGGCGCAGGACGCGTCGGCACAATTGCATCTCTTTTCGGAGACTCGATTCCTACATACTATTTTCAAATCGTTGTCGGGCTCTACGTTGTGCAAATCATCACTATTTTGACAATCATCTCGAACAGTATCGAGAATGGAGCTGACAAGTTAGGCGAACGCTATGCTGTCGGCCAGAACGTCGTGAGAAGCACCATTTTATACTGCATCATTTCGCTTATTGTGATGCTCATCTTCAACATGATTGCGCTCAAAATCATGTCCGCGACGTTGGCAACCAAATGAAAAAACCACTTCTTTTCGCAGGAGTTTATTCTTTGTTGACAATTATAACAGTCTATTTCGTGCAGACGCGCGGAGCAGCCACAACGAAAGCGTGCAGTTATCTTGACCCCATCGCGATTGACATTCTCGCATTCTTGGCTGCAGTCTTTCTTGTGGTTGAAGGTGTCACACGAATCGTAAAGCAACCGAAAGACTCGTGGAAAGTACAGCTCGGAAGAGCCATCAGAATCGGGTTCGGATGCGCCATCGTCACAATCCACGTGTTGCAGGCGGCACATAAATAACTATTTCAGAAGATAGTCCCAGCCCGGTTGCCATGATTTGGTATGACGCCAGTCTTCTTGCATGGCTCGCTCCCATGTTTTACCTTTAAGAATCACGTCAAGCGCAAGCTGCGGCGCCCGATGCGCAACGATGGCAATATGTTTTCCTGCGTACCTTTTCTTAAGATCATCAAGAAAACTGCGCATACGCTTTTCAACGTCATGATAGCTTTCACCCTTCGGGAAAGGCACATCGATACACTCAGTCATCATTGCATCAACGCGCTTGGACTGAGCACCATTCAAATCTCCATAATTGCATTCGCGCAAACGTTCATCTTGAATGATTTTGACAGCGTTTTCCCAAGTCAATGTTGCAGAGTCTATGGCTCGCTTGAGATCCGAACAGAAGATGACATCAAATGCTTCGGCGCTTTTCGCTTTCAAATCAACGGCTTGTTTTTGTCCTAACACGGAAAGTGCAACGTCTTTCCATCCCGAACTGATACCTCGCTCATTATCCGCGGTCGTGCCATGCACAAAATAACGAATATGAACAGGTTTCGACATTATGGGCGCGGCCAGGTTTGAACTGGCGACCCCGGCGTCTTCAGCGCCGTGCTCTCCCAGGCTGAGCTACGCGCCCATGGGATATTCTTTAAGACCAGAACACCCTTTAAAAGAGTTACTATGCAGTTTCTTTCTTGGGCTCAAAAGGAGTCCCTACTTTTGAGAATGAAAGTTCGCCGGCAAGCAACTTCCGCAACGTCTCTTTGAGCTCCTTAATCGGAAGACGAATCTGCTTTGTGGTGTCACGATCACGAATAGTTACGTCATGATTTGTCAAGGAATCGAAATCAACCGTGACACAGTACGGCGTGCCGATCTCGTCCATACGCGCGTATCTACGGCCAACGCTACCTGTGCGGTCGTAGGACGTTGTGAACGCACTTTTTAGCATTGTAAACACTTCGCGCGCCTTGCTCACGAGCGCCTCCTTGTTGCTCAACAATGGGAACACGGCAACCTTGAACGGCGCGAGAGTCGGGTGCAATTTCAGCACGACATTGCCACGCAGCAGGTCATCGTGATACGCATTGTAGAGAAAGACGAGAAACGCACGGTCAACGCCTTGCGACGGCTCTGCAACAACATGCGGAATGATTTTTTGTTTTGACTCTTCGTCAAATAAACTCAAGTCTTTGCCTGAGTGCTTCATGTGCTGCTTCAGGTCATAATCAGTGCGATTGGCCATACCCTGCAGTTCTTTCCAGCCAAAAGGGAATTCGTATTCCAAATCCCACGTGTCGAGTGCGTAATGCGATTTTTCGTCAGCGACGTGCTGCCGAATGCGGAACTTCTTTGCATCTGCGCCCAATGAAATGAACCACTGGTGCGCTTTCGCGAGCCAGTACGCATGCCAAGCTGTAGAGATGACCTTTTTGTCAAGACATTCTTGCATTGTCATCTCTACGGCTGCCTTTTTGTTGTTCTGAGATTCTGCGGAATAGATGAGAATCTTATGATGACTCACTTCATCCATGAACGGACACTCGTTTGCCTTGTTCGGATGGATAAAGTACTCGATTTCCATCTGTTCGAACTCACGGCACCTGAACAGGAAATTTCTCGGCGCAATTTCGTTGCGAAACGCTCTGCCCATCTGCGCGATGCCAAATGGCAGTTTCACGCGGCCAGTCTCGGTTACGTTCTTGAAATCAAGGAACATGTTTTGCGCAGTCTCGGGACGCAAGTACGCTATGGCTTCCTTGCTTGGCACTGGACCGATGAACGTGGTGAACATCATGTTGAACGGCTTTACATCGGAAAGTTCGCTCTTGCATTTCTGGCATTTGACGTGATGCTCTTTGATGAGCTTACCCAATTGTTCGGCTTTCAAGCCAGCGACGTCCATGCGCAACACATCCTCAATCAAGTGGTCTGCGCGGTAGCGCTCACGGCACTTGATGCATTCCGTGAAAAAGTCATCAAAATTCGCAACGTGACCCGAAGCTTCCCAAGTCTTCGGATGCGAGATGATTGTGCCGTCAATACCTACAACATCTTCTCGGTCGTGAACAAAGTATTTCCACCACGCCTGCTTGAGGTTGTTCTTGATCTCTGAACCTAAAGGGCCATAATCAAAGAAGCCAGCCAATCCGCCATAGATTTCGCTGTTGGCGAAAACAATGCCCTTCCGCTTACAGAAGGACGCCATCTCCTCAATCGTGATAGACATAAGGGAGAACGCATCAAATTGTGTTTAAAAAGGTTTGGCAAGCCAAGGTGCTGTAGAAAGTCACCTTTCGGGAGCACGAGTGCCCAGACCAGATAGTGCCGCTTGGCTACGTTTCCCTTCGAACGCAGATGCAAAGAGAGGTCGTGGGATTGCAAATCCCACTGGAACGTCTGATCAAACGCTGGCAGCGTTTGGCTGGAAACGGCGCGAGTGCGAGACTTTCTACGGCACAGCAAGCCACTCAACCTCTTCCGGATCAAGGTCTGCGGCGTCTGCAATCGCTTTCGAAGAAGCTGTGTTCTTCTTGAACAACACCTGCAAGAACGGCAATTCTTTGATGGTGCGCTTCATCGAGCTGTGCATCAAGGGCGCGAGCTTTTCAGCGATGGCTTTGCGTTTCTGATACTTCATGTTCGCCTGCCAGATCTTGAGAATTCGCGTGGTCGGCGTGTAGTTGATGATGCCCGGATACTTCTGGTCTTTGGCGACGGCAACGCCTGCGGACAAGAGCGCGTTCACTGACGTCAAAAAGTGCCAGTGCTGTCTTCGCTTGATTCTGCCGCGATAGACGTCCGCGCGAGCCAATGCCTCGTACGCACGCGCGCGGTCATTTGGATTCGTGTATTCTTTAGGGAGATTCTCGTCCACCCAAAGGAATGAACCATCCAAATCTTCGCCAACATGCTCGAACGCAGTCACCGCGATGTTTGGATCAGAATTCTTGAAAACTTTCGTGAGCGCGTTTGTCATGGATTCCTCACGATCGCGGTCGCCCAAGATGCTCAGATGCTCTTTTGTGACTGTCTTAGCGAACGCAATCGTCTGCAAATCAGTCAAGGCCGCGCGCAAGTCGCCCCCTGAACGACGAGCAAGCGTCTTTAGCACGCCCTCCTCAACCGTAATTCCTTCACGCGCGCAAAGATTCTTCATAATCTCGGCCATCACAAGATAATCATACGCAGGAAACTCAATCATAAACGATTTGGTTCGCACGGAAGAGAGTTTCGATTCCCACGGATCATTCGCAGTGAGCACAATCGGAAATTTCGTGTCCGCAACCAATGACGCGATAGCAGTCGCACCGCCACGATCATTGTTGCCCGCCAACCCGTCGGCTTCATCCACAAGAATGACTTTACCGCGACCGAACAGGCTCTTCTGCTGCGACGCGACGCCCAGTTTGCTCTGAATGCCGTCAGCATTGCGCACATCGGATGCGTTAAGTTCAAGAAGTTCAAGGTCAAGCTCGCGCGCAAGTGCGTAAACGGCTGCAGTCTTGCCGGTTCCAGCAGGCCCATAAAGAAACGCAGCTTTCTTTTTCTGCTTCTTGAAGTCAATCAGGAACGCGCGCAATGAAGCCAGACCTGGCTGGGCGATGTCCTTCGCAAAAACCTTCTGTAGTGTCCACGGCGTCCCCATATCTCCTGTGCGTTTCAGGACGTTTTTATGTTTTATTGTGGTGCAGACTGTTTAGGCAATCTTTTTAAAGCAGACATGAACTCAACTCCATATGAATACCGTCGATGTCACCTTGAAAAGAGTGGAAATCACCAGCTTTGACGCACGCGCGAAAAGCGTCGGCTTCAGACTCATACTGAACGACGGCAAAGATAAGGCAATGCAACGCCAAGAAACAGTCAATGACCCCAAAGCGCTCGCCAGCGAACTGTTCCAGGACGTCCGCAAAAAGATGAAAGAACTCCATCGCTCGAATTCAATTGAAGACGGACCATTAGAAGGAGTCACGATGGTAAGAATCCAAGGAGATGAAGAACTTCTCATCGAACGCATAGGCAAGTTCTTCTCAGTTGTGAAAGAGAAAGTGCGAAACGGTCAGATGCGAAAACTGAGCTATTACGACATGGAGCGCCAAATCATCGGCCTCAAAACAGACCTATGAACGACTACGACCCAAAGGAAGCAGAAGTGCGCTGGCTCAAGCACTGGGAACAGCACAAGGTCTTTGCATTCGACCCAGAAAAGAAAGGCGCAATCTTCAGCATCGACATTCCGCCTCCTACTTTCTCTGGCAAAATGCACATCGGCCACGCGTTCAGCTACAGCCAGCAAGACATCATAGCGCGCTATCAGCGCATGACGGGAAAGAACGTGTACTTCCCATTCGGCACTGATGATAATGGACTTCCTACTGAGCGTCTTGTCGAAAAGTTGAAAGGGGTGAAAGGCAGCAAGATGGAGCGTCAGGCATTCATCACTCTTTGCGAAGCAACGCTCAAAGAGCTTCGTCCTGATTTCATCTACAGTTGGAAACGCATCGGTATCAGCTGCGACTTCAACTACACCTACAGCACCATCAGCGACCACGCGCGCAAAATCGCGCAATGGAGCTTCCTTGATCTGCATAAGAAAGGACGCGCCTACCGCAAAGAGGCTCCTGCGTTGTGGTGTCCGCAATGCGCCACTGCAATCTCGCAAGTTGAATGCGAAGATGTGGAGAAAGCAAGCACGTTCAACGACATCATCTTCAAAGTCGATGGCAAAGATGTCATCATTGCTACCACGAGACCAGAACTCTTACCTGCTTGCGTGGCTATATTCGCGCATCCGAACGACGACAGGTACAAAAAACTCATCGGCAAGCACGCGACAACACCCTTGTTCAACGCGCCCGTGCCCATCAAATCAGACGAACGCGTCGATCCGACGAAAGGAACGGGCATCGTGATGTGTTGTACGTTCGGCGACCA
>CAYHVU010000005.1:0-25662 GCA_964360075.1 uncultured Methanosarcinales archaeon | reverse complement strand
CAAATCCTTGTAGAACATGTTAACGTTGTATTCATACCATTGGAGCTTTTGCAAAAACGTCTTTGGCTCGCGCACTTTCATTGCAGGAACGACGGCAGCGATGTTGGCGTTCGTAAAATAAGAAATTAGTTTCTTCGGGACGTCTGCAAAAACTCGGCTGTCAGAGTCCATTGTGGCGAAGAATTCTCCTTTAGCGAGCGCCAGCCCACAATTCAATGCAGTGCCTTTTCCTTTATTTGTTTGCGTGAAAACCTGGATGTTTCTGTTCTTGTGCTCTGCCGCAACAGTCTTCGCAATCCGCTCTGTTTTGTCCTTACTACCATCATTAACAACAATTAGTTGTAGCTTGTCATGTGGATAGTCTGCCGCAAGCACGCTTTCCATAGTGTCACGGATGCAATCTTCTTCATTGTAAGCCGGAATCACGACAGTCAGACGCGGCCACTCCTTCCAATGCTTGCGCTGTATGACCTTAGGTGTCTCCAATAGCACGAGAAACCAAAAGACCGCGAAATAGGTCGAAACGATTGCCGCCAACCACAAAAGTATCTGTGAAATTGTCATTGAATAGCCCACACCTCAACAAAATTCCCGTCGCCAAGCCTTTTAAATGTTTTGCTGTTGTTAAGAAGAAAAAGCAATCCTTCCTCCTGATCATTCCAAAGAGTCGTTTTCATTTCTTTTGTGATGATGATTGCGCTGACGCCTTGCAACCGAGTGAACGTATCGCTCAAATTCCGCGATCTCCACACAACATCATCCGTCACAAGTTCGCGACCCGTCCAATACTCAATCCACGGCTTGTTTTCAAGAATTGAAAAAACCATGCCTTCTGGAAGCGCGTGACGCACAGCGGCAAGATCCGACGCAAAACCACCTGTGGGCGCCGCATCACTTACTTCAAAAATGAAAATCATTGAAGAAAAGATAATACCGCACGCGAATAGAATCAAACTCAATCCACGGATGCTGCCGAAGACCCAGCGACGGTGCCACAAGCGAGCATAACCAAGCCCGGCGATAAGCGCGACTGCAACTGAACCCAAAAGCACTAATGACTGAAGCGCGAAGGACGCAATGACAAGAATGCCAACACCTAGCGCGAGGAAATAGTTGCGCGCCTTGTTTTCCCAAAGCACAGAAGTGCCGACAATTGCCGCAATCAGTGCAAAGATTCCATATGCATTCTGGCCACCTAGCTCTACCAATGTTCTCGTAACAGAAAAAGAGAAATCATCCAGCGACCACGTAAGAATCGATGCAAACGCAACGGAAAGCGTTCCTGCAAAAATCCAATGTTTGCGCTGAACTGCCCAAAGGCCTACCATCAACAGCAGAAGCAGGAGCGCATGCAACGGAAAAACCACCAATGCGCCAAGTGTTACCGGGCTGAGCGCAAGCAACAGTACTGCAATGTCCTCTGCGTGATTTTCGAGTTTCACCGTGCTGAAAAGCATAGGTGTCAACGCAAGCGCGCCAGAAAGAGCGCCAAGCGCAAGCGCCAACAGCAACCATTCTGGCAGCCCGGTGAGAATCATGAGTTCATACGCTTGCGTACCTGCAAACCAAGGATGGCCGCTGAATGTGCGCAAGAGCACAGGAAGCACTGCAAGCGCGACACCGAGTGGAATAAGAATACGCTTCATGAAACCTCAAGTGTACATGCTACGCCATAAACTGCGACACGTTCCTCGTTATAGAGCCGCGGAAAGCATATTTCATCGCTGGCGAATGATGGTGCATCAAGACCTGTGAGTTTTCTTGCGCTATCAGTCCAGAGTATGACGGAAACATCATACTGTTTGAGCAAGCGAACAGCTTCAGATTCAAACGGCGCACCGAGAATGCGCGTGATGTCCTGCACGCGAGCTTCAGTCTCGGGTTTCATCAGGAAGAATGTGTTCGCTACAGTAGGACGCTGCGCTAACGCCTCTATCGCATGCCCTTCTTCCAGTGTACCGAGGACAACGGTTTCTGGAGGTGTGTTCTGCGCAATCCACGCAAGCGCTTGCTGTTCGGGCGCGGTGATAACTGTGTGCGGCGCGCCACGCGCTTCATTCAGCGCAGGAATGCCCGCAAACAAAACGAGCATGATGAGCACAACAATTGATGCCGGGTGCAACCAAGCGCTCTTTGTCTTTTTCGTATATGCAAGGAGGTCTCGAATAGCAAACGCGAGCAATGAGACAAGCGCCACGCTCAACAACTGAAGCCCGATTGATAATTCTATGAGACGCAACAAAACCAGCGCGCCAGCCGTGAGCGACAAACCCATCAGCACATAGACTGTGCGTTCATGCTCAGTAAATATATGACGATACATGATGTACATTCCACCGATGAAAGGCAGTACTCCGACAGCAACTACTGCGTCAAGCACAGTGAGCTGAGAAAATGCAGAAGTCATGAGATTGTTTGGAATGTTCTGCCAAATGATGCCCGCACCATACTCCACTAGCGCCTTTTTGAAGAAAATGATGAGGAACCAGATGTTGAAGAGGAATGAGAAAAATATGAGTTCGTGTTCGCCTTTGACGCGTTGCACGCCCGCCATCGTCGCCAATGCAAGATAGATGAGGAGCCCGAGCGTGAACATGATAGCCAATGGGCTGATGAGCACTAACGCGAACAAAATAGGGACAAAACTGCTTCTCCACGAACGTTGTTCAATGTTGACGAACGCGAGAAGCAGCAAAAAACCTAATGCAAGCGCAGGTAACGTTGAGGTGATTGTGCCAACCTGCTTCCAAAGCACAGGTATCAATGCCGCAGCGAGGACTGCAATAGGCAGTCCTGTACGCGCTGTCAACAAATAAACGAGAAATATAATGCTGCCAAACGAGAGTGCCATAAGCAATCGTCCAGCGTTTTCTATACCGATGAACGCACCAAAAAGTGCGAGCACATAATCAAATACCGGAACGAACAAGTTGATACTGCCACCATAGCTCAAAGAATCCTTGAAAACTGGCATGCCTGTTTGCAAAATTTCATGCGCTTGCCTGATGTGGAAATAGGAAGAATCTGAGAACCCAGGCAATGCCGAAAACCAGCCATACCCGAGCATGGCGACAATCGCAATAGTGAGCGCAATCCAGCGATGATTCATAGTGAACAAAGCTCGGTAACGATTTATTAAGGTGTCGGAAGCCATATAAATCAAAAGGATTCTCGACATGATATGGGGCAACTTGCGACAGGTTCACCAGTTGATACTTTACTCAAAGGAGGGCTTGAAACGGATTGCTTGACCACGGTGTACGGTCCGGCAGGCGCGGGAAAGACGAACTTTGCATTGCTAGCTGCCATTCAGGCCGCGCGTGCGGGAAAACAAGTGCTGTACATTGATACTGAAGGAGGGTATTCTGTCGAACGGTTGAAACAGTTAGCGCATGATTATCAGCACGTGCTTGAACGCATTCTGTTTTTCAGACCCACTACGTTTTCCGAACAGGTTGCATTGTTCCCGAAATTGCAAAAGTTAGCTAATGTGAAAATAGGATTGATTGTGATTGATAGCATTTCAATGCTTTATAGACTGGAACTCCATGATGACCCACGCAAAATCAACCAAGCACTCGGAAAACAGCTTGCTGTCTTGACCGCGATTGCGCGCCAGAAGGATATCCCTATCTTGGTAACGAATCAAGTGTATTCAATATTTGACGAACGCGAAAAAGTGCAGATGGTTGGAGGGGATTTGTTGAAATATGGCAGTAAATGTATCCTTGAACTGCAGATTGTGCCTGGAAATAAAAGACGAGCCATCTTGAAGAAACATCGCAGCCAAGCGCCAGAGCAAGAAATCCTTTTCAAGATTGTCGAGAAAGGATTCGAGGAAACGAAAGAGAGCAAAGGGTTTTATTTGTTTAAGAAGTGATTACATTACTTCTTTCTTAACCCAATCGAAATATTTCTGATTTGCAGAAACGGAAATCTCGACGATGCAAGGCACTTTGTACGGATGTATCTTCTCTACTTCCGTCTTTACTTGCGAGAACTTCTCCTTGGTGGTTTTGGCAATGAGAACACATTCATTTTCCTCAGCAATTTTACCTTCCCAGCGATAGACGCTCGTTACACCATCATAGATATTTCCGCAAGCGATGAGTTTCTTGTCAAGAAGGTGTCGAGCAATCTTTTTTGCTTCATCTTTTGAAGCATTCGTAATATAAACAAAAAGAAAATCAGACATGCTCACTCTTCCGTGAACTCTTCAATCGTGAACGGCGGTTCTGCGTCTTTGCCGAGCGCGTTTCTGTTTCGCAGATATTCGCGCGCGAGGATGTAGAACAACAGTCCCAAAGATTTCTTGCCCTTGTTGTTGCACGGCACGACCAAATCAATTTCATTCGCTTGGTTGTTGGTGTCGCACAACGCGATGACTGGAATGCCGATGAGCATCGCGTCCTTGATGGCGTTTCTGTCAGGCCACGCGTCCGTGACGAGAATGCACTTGACTTCCATAAAAGTCTCAAGCGCTGCGTTCGTGAGGATGCCAGGCGGATATCTGCCTGCGAAGAACTTTGTGCCTGTGTGCTTGCCGAAGGCCTTGACTGCTTTCCAGCCGTTTTCTCTGCGAGAAACAACAAGGATGTCTTGCGGCGAGAATTGTGCCATGAAATTTGCTGCCATCTTGAGGCGTTCGTCAATCTTCTGCAAATTCAAAACGCTCAAGCCATCAGGACGAGTCTTGTAGATAAACGGCTCCATGTACTTCGTTCTGAACTTTGTTCCGATATGAATGCCTGCTTTCAAATATTGGTCTTGAGGGACAAGCAAAGGTGTGTCTGTCATTGGTTCTCCGCCATCGTTTTTCTGACCTCAGATGGCATTTGTCTGTCCCGAGTTGGAACAAACGTTTGGTCTTATCGTCGATAACCCTGCACGCGCTTTATAAAGCTTTCGTGACGTGTGCTGCGTACGTACGAATAATCTTGTAACGATGACCTTCTTGGCCTTCAATGCTTTGGTAGAGATGGAACGAACTCACTTCAAACATTCTTTGATCGAGCTTCATTGCGTCAACTAGTTCTCGGAACGCTTCGGACGCAATGACTTTCTTGACTCTGCAGAACGTGATGTGGGGGATGTACACAGGATAGTCATTCTTGTACTCAGAGAGAGCACGATCTACTTCCTTCGCAAGTTTGCAGAACGGCTCATGCGGTTCGACACTACCCCACACGACTTTGACTGGCTCATCAAACGTTCCCACTTTGCTGAGTTTTGCTTGAAACGGACGGAAAAAGACATTTGTCAATCGTCGCTCAATCGAATCGACTTTGTTTTCATCAACGTCACCGAGAAACTTCAGCGTGACATGTAGTTCGCGCGCGAGCGAAACCTGCGCAGCAGGAGTTTTCAAGTGCGACGCGAACGCAAACAGGTAATCTTTCAGCCCAATCGGCAAATCCACCGCAACAAACAATCTCATAACAAGAGAAAGAAAAAACAAAGATAAAAGGTTTACTGTTGCTGTTCTTCGCCGAAATTTTCGCTTTCTGCAGCCGGCTCTTCGCTCGACTCTTCTGCAGGTGCTTCTTCAGACGGTGCAGTTGGCGCGCTGCCGGCAGCGCCGACAACTTCAGCAAATCCAACCTTTCGGAGGACTTTCGTGACGCGAATGCGCACTGTTTGGCCTTCCTTCACGCCAGGCACGAACAAGACAAAGCCATTTTTCTTGGCAATACCGTCGCCCTTTTCGCCAACAGCTTCAATCGTGACGTCAAGCTCTTCGCCGACCTTCACTGGAGCTGTTGCCATCGGTCGGGCTCCATAGCCGCCACCGCTGCTTCCACCATATCCACCACTGCTGCCGCCCTCGCGGGCGCCGCTACCATATCCTCGATTTCCGTACATAGTTCATTTCACCCTTAGTATATCTGCCGAACTTCGGTTCGGCGATATCGCAGAACATTTCGTTCTGCGGATATCGGAGAACTCATTCTCCGAGCATTTCTAGCCTTCACAGTATATAAACATATGGGGAAAAACTAGACGTCAGTGACGCCCTTTGCTTCGTCTATTACAAAGACGGCTTCACTTTCCGCAAGGTTGGGCGCGTCAATCATTTTGGCAACACGCGAGCCTTTCTTGCCGCGACGCAAATACACGCGATACGTGCTATTGTGCGCGACAACGTGACCGCCAACCGCTTCAATGGGGTCGCCGAAGAACTGGTCGGGTTTGACCATGACCTGGTTCGTCACATAGACTGCGAAGTTATGCTTTTCCGCAAGCTTCATCAACACGTGCATATGCTTATTGATGCGTTGCTGACGGTCAGCAAGCGTACCTCGGCCGATGAATTCGGCACGGAAATGCGCAGTCAATGAATCGACGATGACGAGTTTTACGTTGAACCCTTGCTTTTTAATCAAGTCATCAACCTTTTCCGCAAGAAGCATTTGGTGGTCGCTGTTGAAGGCGCGCGCGACCTTGATGTTCTTGAGCACGTCTTCGGGTTCAAGACCGAGCCCTTTTGATATTTGCACGATACGTTCAGGTCTGAACGTGCCTTCCGTGTCGATAAATACAACTTGGCCATCGGCACCGCCCTTTTCTCTTGACAATTGCGCTCGGACAGCGAGCGTGTGCGCGATTTGCGACTTGCCAGAGCCGTACTGACCATACGCTTCTGTGATTGCACCAGTTTCGAAGCCACCACCCATCAGCTTGTCGAGCTCTTTTGCGCCTGTTGAAATCTTTATCATCTGTTCTCGCTTACGGAGCATGTCATTGCCTGACGTGAATTCCATTTCTAGGTTAGAACGCGCGATAGCGATTACTTTCTTCGCGGTAGCTTCTGACATCTCAGTTGCACCGATGATTTCTCCCGGCGTCGCGACAGCGACGCTCATCAAATCAGTGAATCCTGCCTGTTCAAGCTTTTCGACGGTTGCAGGACCGATGCCTGGCAAATCAGCGACAGTCGTAATCTTGCTCTTCGGTTGTTCCATCTCCAATTCCAGTTCTTGTTTCATGTTTGTTCCTCCGTTTGAATAAAACGAAGAGGCTTACGCCTCTTCGGTTGCGACTTCTCGGTCGCCAAGTGTCAAGTATTCGTATGCCTTAGTGCAGACGAGAACTGCCTTAGGCAAGTCTTGTACGTTCAGGCTTTTTGTGCCCTTCCACGTGCCATCCTTGTCCTTGTAGCTCTTCTCGAAAGAAACCGAAGGGAATTGCCTTGCTTGGCCATCCTTCGACGTTCCTTCGTTCATCCACACCGTAGCGCAAACTGCGCCGGCGCGAAACTTCTTTTCAGGTTGTTTTTCTCCCATTTGTATCACCTGCGACAATGATGTATTTTGCTTTTAACATGCGTTGCGGTCATTTTTCCGGAAAGTTTCCTGCGCTGGCGGAAAGTTTCCGGATTTTTTGAGGTGCTGTTTATCAATAATCAACTTCTTCATTCACAGAACATGCTGAAAACCGTTTAAAAAGTCCAGGCTGGTGGATGTCCAGTGGGAAGTGATGTTTAAATCAAGAAAACGTGCGTATTATACTCTTGCCGGGCTTCCGTTCGAGATATTGTGCTTTAAAAAGAATGTTGAGTTCTCGTTCTAATGCTCCTTTCACTTTTTGAGCAAATGCAGGATTTGTGAATCGCACAACACGTAAATCAGAATTGCCTTGGTCCTTGTACCCTAAAAAAACGCCATGAGCCATATATTGATTATCTTCACGAGTTATCGCGACAGGAAAGGAAGCGACATCATCGATTTTTACGGGATAAAATGAAACGGTTTGGGACCCCATTTCAAATTCATCGTAAGGAACATACGTGCCGCCAAAGGGAATGTTTTCTTGCCAGGGTTTATGACCGCTCCATCGAGAGGCGTTTGTTTTTTTTGAATGTACGACTCCTTTTTTGAGAAGGGCGCGTAACGCAAGTATTGCCTTTTCCTCTATAGTATGAATTCCGTACGTATTCCCATTAAAAAATGAAATGTGCGGCAATTCGGCGGAAATGGCTTCGGGCATTCCGCGAAAAGTGGGATAATAAAAGAATGTGTCTCCGCGACGTTCTTTAAAAAAGCCCCGCGCGTGGGGATGAAACATGCGTGGCAAATTCAGGGATGTTTTTTCCATGATTTCACGATTTTCACGTCCTAGTTGAAGTAGCTGTTCTTGATTACACTGGTATTTTTCATACCTGTTATGCACATGAGGGGGATCTTCCTTCGGAGTAAAGGGACAGACAGTAACAAAAAGAGGAACTTCTCTTCCGTCGACATGAATGTTCACAACGGTAATGGGTACTTTTTCTCCAACGTATACGTATTCACAACAGGGATATTTTGTGGGACCCAAAGAGACTAAACGTTTTTTGAATTCGTCATGAGTTACATATTCTCGCGGATCTGAATGATGCAGGTCCCACCAAAAAGGATTTTCTTTTACGATAAGATTTTTGTCGACAAGCCAATCAATAATGCTGCTATCGGTTTTATTTTCCGTTGCCATGCTATTGGACGTTTAAAGGTGTTAAATAAAGGTATCTCTTTCACATGAACAGTTTAAGCCCGATGCCGACCAAAACGCCAATAAAGATGGCTGTTTCAACGATTGTCCCTGTTTCTACGGGTCCGCGCATGTGCCACGTGCTGATGGGGTGTAAATAGTTCACGCCCATGCGTGTCAGTCCGTCAGACAATAAGTGTGTCAGGTAGCCGTAGGCGAGGCTGTATGTGAGGAATTGTTCGTGGAAGTACCAGCCGAGTCCCATAATGATTGCTGGCGGGAAAAAGCTGTGGAAGAATCCTCGGTGCTTGAAGAATTTGGGAAGAATGCGCGTTACAGGGCACAATTTGTTGATTTTTGATTTCTCATGGTCGACATCGGGCAAAAGCGCACCAAACGCGACGAGCGCCACGAACAGTATCTTGCTCTGCACAGAAATAAATGGAAGGATTAGCAATGCGCAGAGAATGCCGATGGCAATATGCGTTCTGCCAAGCATTACGCGGCCTGCGCGTCCAAGCGCGCGAGCTCTTCTTCCGCGGAAGCAGGAAAGACTAATTGGGCGACAAATTCCAAACGGTCAAAGAAAACATTCTTGTTGGTCTTGCCCACGATGCGAACCATCTTGCCCAATAAATCAGAATGAATAGGCTCGAAACTGTCCGGCACGCTCCTGTAGGAAAGGATTTCGTCAGCAGTTTTGTTCAGCAAGCGCTCCATCTGGTTTCTGAAAAAGACAACACGAATGTTTTCGGTGCCATCATCTAGCGTGACATTGAAGACACAGGAATAATTGGGCGTGACTGGTCCGTGCACGGCGCAGACTGCATTCTTCGCGCTCTTGCTGCACGTCGGACAGACCTCGAAAAACTTCGGATTGAAGCTGCCGGTGATGGTGCCGAGTAATTCAACGTTCTGATCTTGTTCGTTGAGTTCTTTTATGGTTTTTCTCGGCGCGGCAGCGCGCTCGAAACTCTTGACATCACCGATGACTTCGCCCGGCGGATTCAGGATGATACGACTTTGGTCGCTCAAATGCACTTCTTTGTAGCCTCTAGCATTATCCCGCGCCATGGCGTTCATTACAAGCACGATGCTGCCGATGGTGACATCCTTGAGCAAGTCAGTCTGGTCGTTCCAAGTCACTACACGAATTGAGCCTGTTTCGTCGCCAATAGTGAGGCTTGCTACTTTGCCTTTTGAACCGTCGTTTCTAGCGAATTCTTTTGGTTCGTAGACTTGCGTGACCTTTCCTACAATTTCAACAGAACGCATACCCGCAAAGACATCCTTAATCTTTTGCTTGCCGCCGTGCTCGATTACCTTAACGCCCAATTCATTCGCAATAATGTGGGCAGCGCCGTCCTTGCTTACCAATCCGGCTAACTGTTGACACTTTGCTTCCACTTTCACCAGAATATCTGCATCAGAAAGACCAGTCTTTTCCTTGATTTTTGCGACGATATCGTTGAACGGAATGCGAATCATAAGCCACCCTTTAGAATTTGAGTTCTGAGATGCTATATAAAGATTTGGATGATTGATTATACCGTCGCGGAAACGCCGGATGGAGCAGGGAAGGTCATACGCAACAGTGTGAGTGGTTTATTGAGGCACATCGGGGCTTGGTATTGGTGCGTGATGTCAAGGTCGTAGACTGGCGTGCCGATCTCATGGGTGAGTTTCCAGTCGAGCAACGTACTCTTATCCAATTCAAGAATAAAATCATTCATGCACAATTCACGGTTTGCCTCGGTTGTTCCGCGCGCGCAGAGTTCAAACGTTGCGATGCCGTCTTCAATTGTATAATACGTTTCTTGCAACTTGTAGGAATAACGCAGGGTGAACGAAACACGCACAGGATATTCTGCGATGCGACCCACTCCAGTCGTCCGTACCGTATAGGGCATTTCAATCGGAATGAATTCCGGCTGCAACGGCATGCCAATGACAATGAATGGATCCTGCACAACAAATTCGTACGGGATGACTTCCTTTTGGAATCCTTGTATTTTCATTGATTGTTGCTCGCGACTAAATTCAAACGCGAGTGTATCGGTGAACTTCCGATTCACATCATCGAACGTAAGCGTGCGTGCATCAATACGTTCCGGGAGCGGACGAGCATCCATACCGACGACGTGACATCCGGACTTATCCGTTCCAAAACCGCCGCTTCCCGCAAATTGGTATATGCTATCCTCGACGACGTACCGCGCCCGAAGCTCACGAAACAGAAAAACATCAGTCTCAGACGCAAGATAGGTACTGATAAGCTTGTCTGCATGCGCAGAAAGAGGATTCTTCACAAAATCGTAATGCGACAACAAAATGAACGACGCGCTGAGAAGCGCACCAAGGAATACCAATACGATGATTGGCTCGAAAATGAAAAATCCTCGTTTATTCTCTTTTTTCACGGGCGTAATCAATCTCCACAACTTTTCCGTCGGGCAACAGCATGCTCGTTTGCGCCTGCTGGGCATCCTGAACGGCGGACTCCTGCACGTTCAACCATTCATCGTCACCAGGCAAATAGATGCCGATTCTATGTTTTTCTGATGGTGAGAGCAACGCAATGAATGACTCTGTCGTCGTACGTGCCTTATCTCTCTGCGCCGTATCATCTGATAACATGGCAATTTGTAAAAATTCTGCGAACGGAATATTTTCGCCACCGTATTCAATGGATTGCCGCAGATATGCGTTCAGAACTGCATCTCTCGTCGGCGCAAGTGCGGCCTCAAGCGGTTGCTGTTCTTTCTGCGTGTCCATCGACTGTAAAATGAAGGCAATGACAAACACCGCAAGTAAAAGCCCCCATGAAAGCAGAACCATCATCTGCCGCGCAAGAATCTGCCCTCTCACTCGCTCCACCTCAGCACTTCAACAGTGACTCGCGCAGGAATGTCTTTTCCGTCCTGATGCACAAGCAATGCCGTCGTGATGATTGCGCTCTTCGCGCTTCCGGAACCGGCACTATTCGTAAAAGGCTGCAGGCGACCATATGCGGTGCGATCATAATAGATTGTTTTTATTGTTCCCGCCACGTCTATTTTTATCTCTGCACCGCGATTGTTATCTGGGGTGATGGCGGTCAACAATCGCGCCTCAATTTCCGGGTCGTCAAGCACAGTTCCATCAATAATCCCTGGCATTGCGCGGTTGCTCAGCGCATCGAAATATCCTAATGCATTCGGTGAATAGAGCAAGCGTTGCGCAAGCAATGCGGCTTCCGCTTCAAACGTGTCCGTTGGCGGATAGAGCTTGCTATCAAGCCAAAAGAAGAGGCTTCCGAAAATGACGAGCAGCATCAAACAGGTGAAAACAATCCACGTCAATACATAGGCGGTCGTAACATCACCGCGATGGTTCATTGCGTCACCTTGTTAATCGCATCAGCAATTGATTTCAAGAACGCTATACGCTCTTCTTCAGTTCCTTGCGGAACGCCGATGACCAAGCGCACCGCGGGTTTCGGGAATGTCAAGGGCAGCAATGCGCTCGCCGGCGATTTGTCTTGCCATGACGCGTCCGGCGTGACCGCATTCAATAGCGTGCAACCAAGCAGACGGTCGCTTGCGTATGCTTTATACGTCGGTACGGTAACGGTTTCAACGAACAAGACTGCTTCAGCTTCTGCGATCTTTTGCTGCACGAACAGCGGATTGCTTGTCATTTCCGCAAGTCGTCCGGCTTCAGGAGTGAACTTTTTGTTCTGACCTGCAACAAGTGAAGCGATGACGAGACCATCTGCTGTGACGGGAACGAGTGCAATCGATTTCGGCAACGTTATCGTCCCGCAGGGAACGTCGAGAATATGTCTTCGCGCGCTCGTTTCGCTCGCGTAAAAAATATTTCCCGCGATCTCAAGCGCAAGCGCAGGCTGTGAAGACGCCACAATGATTTCCTTAAGATTCGTGTCCGGGTGATACGGCGCGGGTTCGGTTCCGACGATAACTTGCCTCTCACGCAAGTCCACACTGAACATTTTTTCCGGGGGTGTGTTTGCTTTCTGGGCGGCGAGACTGTAGAACTCGTAATACACGTTCGCGCCGGCGTAGATATCAAGGGCATCCTTGGTGAACGCAAGTTCTTTCGCCAGATAGCCTTGCGCGGGCGTCTTGCTGTCAGCCGCGCGGTCGATAAGCGTGAAGATGCCAACCGTCGCGCCAATCAAGAGCGCAAGCTCCATAATGACGAACAGCACTGGCTGTTGTGCGCGGCGGTTCATGTTAACATATTACCTGGAGCTTGCCGTTTATAGTATCATAACTGTTTTTGCAGTCTTTACATGACTTCTTCACCCACAGGTTGTTCTCGCAGACAAAACGTTCTTCGGGAATGGAGCCGCACCGTTCGAGCTCAATTGCCCCATCGCAGGCACCCCCCTCGTTTAGTTCGCTGACGCGCGCAAGAACGGGTACGCCCACACATTCCGGCGCATCTCTTTTCTGTGCGCACAATACGGCGAGCTCGGTGTTTGCATAATTGTTCGCGGGCAATCGCGCAAGCAGATCGCCGTAGTTGTTAAGGACGTATCGTAATGATGCCAGGCGAATTTTGACGTCCTGTTTCGCGTCACGTGCATTCGCATCATGAGCCTCGAATAGTTTGCCGAGTGCTGATTGTATGACTCGTTCATCCCACTGGCTCTTGCGTGCGATGACAACATATTGATCATACAATGCGATTGCGGTCCCGAATTCCTTTTTCGCCATTGCCTCGTCAGCGCGCGCAAACAAACCAGTTTGCGCATAAGTGACGAATGCCGCCTCGCGGGCAGAGATAAGTTGCGTTTTTGGTTTGGCTGCCACCAAGATATGTACCTTGCCATCAATAACTGCCTTTTCGACATACGCCGTCTGCGTTGTGAATTCCTTCTCGAATCCGCATTGACCATAGATGACGAGCGAAGCATACTCATTGGTGTAACTCTTGTCCTTATCACCGCCGCACGTCCAATCTGTGCGAAGCTCAGGCACATTTCCTGTATTGTACTGAACAAGCTGCAAGTAATGATTATCGTTCATGATATCCGGCGGCAGGGCGCCATATGGTGTGTCTTTCGTCCAAGGATAGCAAACACCTGCAAACGTGTCCCTTGCCACTTCCGGGTCCTCCGCGAAAACGCCTTGGTCAGGAGAAGCAAACAGATTTTTGTTGGTGATTCCCGCATACCAGAAGCTCAGCGTCACGTCGACTCCCTGCAATTGTGCGCAGGCAATCGGCGCGTTGTCCTTGAAATCACCGCCAAAAGAGGGATTACGGTATACGCAAAGGCAAGCCTTGTCGGAACACAACGACGGCCGCGGAATCCAATCAGCCTCGCCTCCGCATCGATAGTAGGGTGTTTGGTACTGGTCGCCTGACGTGAAACCCACGAGCATGACATCATCACTGAGATAAAGAGGCATCATCGTCTGCGCAAAAAGCTCTGGTTTCTCCACCAAATCCCGTACCTGGTTCGCGAGCGAAAACATCGAGTAAACGGACGCCGTTTCCGCATTCGCGTTGCCAGAGCTCACTGCCCGCGCAAGAAAGATGAGCAAACCGCCAACGACAACCGCGACGAGAATGATCCCGATAAGTTCTGTCAGCGGAAACGCGACTTCAGCTTGCGCGCGGGCCATGCAGCGCCTCACCCGACAGAACATCTAAAATACTTTTCACCTGTTTTAGTATTTGGCTGGCTTATTACTTTAGTGCAAATATCATCGAGTGAAGACGCAGTCGATGTTAGATCTTTGTTTTTTTCGCATTCGATGGCCATAAAGTCCCCATCTGCCTGTGGTTTGTTGTCTTTCCCTCCTATACACGGATCACAAAAATCAGGTAAAAAGTCAGGCTCAGAATCATCAAATGCATCGGGATGCGTTTCTCCCGCGAGTTTACAACGCACAATTTGTGTTTCGAGTTCAACAAAGGAAGGCAGACCCTGATCGCCTATCTTCTTCCCTTGATACAGGAAATATCCGCCGATAGCAAGCGCGAGCACTCCCAACACAATCCAAATCAGCATCGTTGTGCTCACATCGCCGCGTTTCATGTGGTCACGCAACACTTGCTTGGAAGTTTGCAATCGGTTGTTGAAATCGACAATTTGCCGGCACAGTCCCCGTTCGGGTCACACTTGCCGCCTTGACCTTCACAGGAAGTGGCTTGATTAACCGTTCCTATTTTTCCCGTGAGAATGCTAATGAGAAGTATGGCAAGCACCAAACCAATAACCAGCGCGATAACGACTCCTGTTGTTTCAATGCCACGCCGGTTCATAGTATCACTCTTTTGTCGAATTTGCTCTTTGAGCGTATATTAATGTTTCTTAACATTTTATGTCTGAAACGCCGGATTCGCAACAATAGACTGGATGCGTAAGGTCTGTGCTGGGCCGTACAACGACGCCATTGCAAGGGCAAGACGCCTTTACCTCACCGATTGGACAGCCCGCAGGAGTGATGTCAGGAAGCTTACCAATAGGAACGATTGTTACCATAATGACAACGGCAAGCGTGAGCACGAACAGCACCAAGAGAATCAATTGGCTCGTGGTTATTTCGCCCCTCATCCGAAAACCCCTCCGAAGAGACTGGTTATGCCTTTGCCATATTTGGACATGAGAAAAAATCCGATTGCAATGATGAAAACCGCCACGATAATCCAAAGCAACGCGTGCGTTACTTCACTTCCTCTTTTGTGCATGATTTCTTCTCCATTATTTGCTTTATATTACCTTCGCTGTTGACTTGGAAAATTTGTGCAACCAACGAATCCTTCCTGAAGTTGGTCTTTATTAAATGGAACAAGCAGAATGTTCGCAAACCACGCCGCGTTTGCCTCGCCCGTGCCAAGTCGATATGCTACCGCAGCGGTCTCGGTGCGCGAGACAAGCGCGCTGAGAGGCGACAAAATCATCAAAGCGACATCGCCCACAGTCATTTCGTTAATAGATTGGTCATTCACCGCTTTTTTGTTGTAGCGGAAGACGACCGCGTAAGGGTGCGAGGTAATCAAATAATCTTTCGCATGATACGTATCAGACTGCGCGGTCGCGCCTTCAATGACTGAGGTTCCTTGCAAATGCTCAAAATACGTCTCTCCGGATGCAAGTTTCTCTTTCGCAAGGAATGGAAGTAATCCCGTAATTTCACGCTGTTCCTTATCTGACTCGAATACCGTGCAAACATCACAAAAGACTTCTGACTGTAAAGGAAAAACTTCAGCCTTGCCTTGATGCCAACGATCCCAACAATCGACCATTGCATCAGCAACTGCTTTCTTTGCCGCTTGTTCAGAGTTGGGAAATGGACGATAAACGGTTGGACAGTTTATCCCATAAAAAAACGCCTTTCCTCCGAGCCGTAAACGGATGTTGCGTTCGATGCTCTCCTGACATGTCGCGGCATCAAGATAACTATCGCCTTTCTTGAAAAGAGGCGGACCTATGAAGAAAAACAGCACTAAAATAATAACGGTGAAAATGATGGCGACGAGTTCGTAGTGCTGACCCCTCATGGATAACGCACCATCGTGACTTCGCAAGTTTTAGCAATATTATCGAACGGCATGATGAAAACGCTTCCGATTTCGCCCGTCGTAAATGTCGTGTCGCCGAGCGTGTTCACTCCGTTGTTTCCACCTGCTGCTTTCGATGTATCTAAGCCAAAGAATTCTGCAATGTAACTTCCTTTAGTCTGCGGCAAGCCATAATGGAGGACTGCGTAATTCGTGGCAGGAATCAATGCGATATCGTATTCTGATGCTTGAAACGCAATATTGAACGCTTTTTTTATGACGTCAATCGTGCCGCTAAAAATACCTACATTTTCGACGCTGAGATAATTCAAAAACAAATAGTTCAAATCCTTGAACGGAACAGCAAGAACAAGATATTCTGCATATGTTTGTTGACCGCGCTGATTATTTTTCAACCAAGTTTGGAAACTGCTCAACACAATCTTGCCCTGCGCTCCTTGCGGGGCATCTTTCGGCAATTGGAACGTCGAGCACACAAAACAAACCGACCCTTTCGGCACCCAATCGCCTTTGTACGGCAAATGAGGCGCTTCCGCAAACTGATACTTGCAATCCGAGAGCATCGTCGCGACTTGACTGCTCACTTCTCGCTGATAATTCTCCTCTTGGCCTGAATACGCTAATGCATCCTTATTTTCCGTATAGCAGTTTGTCAAAGGAAACAAATCCGCAGACTTGGCAGCGCCGAAAACGTTGGCACGGCAGGCTTCTTTGTTCACGGCAACCTTGCCTTTCATCACGAATACCGTTGTGATGCCACCCAAAACAAGTCCTGCTGCAATCGCAAGGATAAGAGCAACCAATGTAGCTTCGGCTATACCTCTCATGAACCACCGAAACGTGTTGTGACAAAATACACCAAAAGAATGAAGAAAAACACGAGAATCACCAAGCTGATAAGCATCTGGTTCGAAATCCCTCCTCTTTTCATAGTTGTCTCACAGAGAAGACTCTATAAAAGCATTACGGCTTGCAACACGTACTTGCGCAGTCAATCCAGCCTTGAGTTGACACTTGAGTCGCTTCCTTGCCCGGGCAGGGAGAACTACTTGCTTTTGTCACAGGGTCAATAATTAGAGCACGGCACGAACCAACTTTTGCGCAAATTCTACTCTCAACCCCTGTCTGTTGCTCATCCGTCCCTTTCCCGAACAGGTTGAACTTTGAAACAAGCGCTCCCATCAACAGCAAGAGAATAATCAAGCCCAAAGCGAGCGCGACAACAACACCAATCGACATTTCTCCTTTCATGACGACCTCGCGCTGCTGCGTTTGAAGCCCTGATGTCGCTGCGCCATCATGATGTCGCAATGCAACAGTAGCCGTTCTCAATCACAGGAGTTTTGCCGTCGTTGCATTTCGTCGTGGGAATTGCTGAGGCGCCACCCGTACACTGGTTCACAGAAACGACGCAGTTGCCTCGGCACTCACCAAGTCCTTTCCCAAAAATCTGCACTCTACCCGTCAACACGACAACAAGCACAATCAAGACAATCAAAGCAATCGCCGTGAGCACAATCACGTTGATAGAAATGCCCTGACCGCGCATATTACACCTTGATGCAACAGCTTTGGCTTGCGCCGGAGGCTGTTTCAGGACAGTTCCAAGCACTATACGTCGACGTTCCCGAAGGACAGGCTCCTGAGGTGCACGTGCCGCCCTTGTTCTCGCAATCGGCAGACTGCTGCGTGAACACGCCAAATCTGCCCAAAAACACGACACTCAACACAACGAGCACGAGCAGCGCGATGGCAGCGACAACAATCGTATTAATCGAGATACCTTGTCCTTTCATTGGAAACAACCTCTTTGTACGTTCGATTCCGAGCCATCGTGATATATAAATCTTTAGACTGCCTGAACTGGTTCATGCAACATTTGCTCCACCAGCGTCGGGTCTGACAGGAACCCTTCGCGCTTCAAGTCATCGACAAGATACTGCACCTCGATTGAGCGCGCGAAGAACTGCTGCTTGAGCTGCTGCACAAAGTTGTCCAGCTCGCGCAGATGCCTAAAGACGCCTTCTGCAAGGAAATCAAAGCCATCGTGCACCTTGTACAACGAATTTACCGACGGATGCTTCAGCAGATGCTCGCGTAAGTGGCGCTCCTCTTTCCCTGCCTTGATGAGCACGTTCACATGCGTCGTGAAGCCGAGCGCTTCGAAGTTCAGCAAGGAAATGGTCTTGGGCACGATGTTCGGCTCGTATTCGCGCAGTTTGTCAAAGAGCGTGCTCACTGGAATGCCGGTTTTCCGGCTCAATGTCGTCAACCTGCAACGCGCGTCCTGGCGAAAATGAGCCAGCACAATCAAATCTGTTTTTGTTATCATCTGGACACCTCTGTTGAATATATATTAGATAGAGAAAATGTATATACTTTTCCCTTATATCTTATATATTACCTTATATGTATAAGAGTAGCGAAATCGTTTAAAACACAAGCATACTTTCACTCATGATGAAGCGCAAAGTCATCAAATTAGCGCAGCAAACGCTCGTTGTTTCGCTGCCTGCAAACTGGTGCAGAGCAAACAATGTCATCAAAGGCGCTGAAGTGATTGTAGAACCCATTGGCAGCGACATCCATATCAGGACCACTATGCCGCGCGACCGCGTGCTCACGGCAACGGCGCACCATCCGTTGCTGGCTTGGCGGATTGTCAGCAGCGCGTACAAGGCAGGCTATGATGAACTTGTCCTGCGCGTGACGCCTGTATCAAAGGAAGTCATTCTAAAAGAGCTTGAAGACCTCACAGGCTATGAACTAGTCCATGACAACGGAGACCAAATAACCATCCGCAACATCGCGCCATTGGCTGCGCATGAACGTATTGTCATTGAGCAGCGCATCTGGTTTACTATTCTCGACATGGCACAACGACTTGAAACTGAAACAAAACCCGCATTGGAGCACGCCGAACGCGTCACGGACAAACTCAGCAACACGTGCAAACGCATCCTTGCGCTCCAGGCACCCATTGACACAGCATTCTTGCTTTCGGAATACGCGATTGTCCGCGAACTCGAACAGCTTGCTGATGTCTATGCAAAACTGCCAACTCTGCCAGCGAAACAGCTGAAACCCTTGCACGACGCGCTATCTGCGCTTCATGCATTGCGCATGAAGCCGTCAGAGAACGCTTTACTCGCGTATCATCAGGCCTTGCCTGATACTGTTCCACTATCCCTCGATTATCTGAAAGAGAAAATTAAGGACTTAGCAGGCCCTGTGATTACGAGCTATCTGCACAAAACATTGCTTACGCCAACGACGCCTTAATACTTTGTAACGTATGCATAACGCGCTCCGTTGCCTGTTGCTCATTTGCGGTAAGCTGCGAACGCACTCTCTGAGCGCTTGCTTCCGCGTTGTCGATAAAGCGTACGATACGATTGCTCATCACCGGACGATTCCGCATGAACATCGCATAGCTTAATGCACGAGGAATGACCGCAAGGTGGACAGACGCAAGAAAACTGTTCGGAGATCTACCTGCCATGATTTCTTTTGGTGCATACGCAAAATACGTGCTTGTGACAGCGTCGTCAAACCCCATTGCTTGTTCAGGAGAGCATAAGCCCTTGCAACGAGCAAGATCTTGCTCCGGCGGAACCCATCCGCGGGTTTCAAGCTCAAAAATACCGACATGATTATCGGCAATGAAAAAATTATCCAAATGCGCATCCTGATCAAAGACCGTCTTATATGAACGGGACCTCTCAAGCAACGCTCGCGCTTCGGTAGCGACACCTGATGACTGTACTTTACGTTCATAGGCATCCACATCCATAACGCCACGATTTGATGGCATGACTTTTTGCACACACGCTATGGCACGGAGCACACTGTTCAGTGTCTTGAGCTGGTCTTTATGCTCATATGCTGATGCCCCATTGGCGAATGTCTTGAGTAGAACAGAACGCGGCGAATCATAGACGCCCAAAGGAAGCGCAGCCTGTACATAGGCGTCGCGGTTTTCTAGGAAAAAGGTCATAAGATTCCCTGATTCTTGCCGTAGTCTTTGCTTGTCTGCGCAATGCTTGAGCACGAGCCTTCGGTTGGCCAGCTCAGGCAAATTCAGAGAATAAACACTATAATCCTCAAAACGCTCAAACGCATGCGTCGAGGAAAGGACTTCTAAGCACGGAGCTACCACATCTTCGCGCTGGAACGCGCCCATAACCAGCGCGCCAATCGCATACGCTGCAGGATTCTGCCGTTGCTCGATGTACGCAAGCACTTTCTTCTTTGACGCATATCTTGATTGCAGCAAAAGAAGTGTCAGCGTCAGATTATTCGGGTCGCGCTCATACTTTGCCCGTGCGTAGGACGCCCAAAGTGCGTTCAACGAGGAGAAAAGAATCTTTTCGACACCGAAAAAACCCATGTTGACAAATGTTACGTGATGCGCGTATAGTGTGTTGACTGCTTTTTCGAGGTGAACGCCTCCCTCGTGCGCGTTGCCTTCCTCAATGGCACGCACGGCGCAAGCAACATCAAGCCCAGGGGATTTGACACGACTGTGTTTTTTGAGCTGTGTGACGCGCGACACAAGATAATCAAGCGATTCTTGTTTGAGTTCCTCTCGCATTCCCGAGAACAACGCGAGCGGCTTGATGAAATGCTCGGCGACAGGCTGATGCGCCATTCGCAAAATGCACAGCGCCAAGGAAAATGTTGCGCTCCCTGCAGTTATGCCCGTAAGATATGGTACCATTGCAATGACTGCGTTTGCAGGCGAAACCGCAAGCCCTTGACTGCCGGCAAGCGCCCCGATGACTGCCAAATAACTTCCCGGCAGCACCAAAGGCGAAGCGAAAGGATGCTTGGACGCGAAATCGAGTATTCCTGCTTTGCCTGTCAAGCGTTGCGGATCAAGAAAGTGATACTCCTGTTGTATCCTGCGCGCACAATTTCGATAGAGAATCGTGCAATAGACGGCAGCGTATGCTGTCGTCGCGGCAGCCCATGGCAGAAATTCTTTGTTCAACGGACGATGACCCTCCGCATCGATGACGGCATTGCGGTCAACTGCATGAGGTATACGGTCAATGTTGTAAAACAATCCTGCTAAGCTCGCAAGACCAACAACATTCAGCCATTGCTGTGCGAACTTGCTTGCGCGTCTGAACAATGAATCCCCCATGCCGTCGAGAAGTAAACAAAAAGCGCTTTAAAAAACTACCTACACAAATCCAACCTGACCTGCAACGCGCCGCCTGGGGTAGGAATTGGGTTGATGCTGGACTCGCGCTCGCCTGTGCAATCACCAGAAGAAAAAGTGAGTTGTTCTACATTGTACGCACCTTCAATAGAAAAGGTGTAACTGCGCTTCCAAGTCTCGAGCGTGCCAGCGAGCATTTTACCAATCGCGTCGTGCGCTTGTGCGCAGGAATCGCCAGCTGGACACTCCAGTCTATTCAGCACAGCGCAGTCCTGCAAAAGTTCAGTGACGCTCGCGTCATTGCACGGTGTTGTCGTGCCGAGTATCGTCGTAATCAAGCTAGCCGCGAGCTGAGATTCTTTGTACTCCTGCGCGACATTCGAGGCAGGCGCGCGGAGCACGAACATCACGGCAAAGAGCACACCCAGCATAATCAAAACGACAATGATGGCAAGTCCTAGTATCTCCATTTGACCTTTAGCCATAAACTTTCACCTCAAGATAGCCAAATCCATAATCGCTTTGCTTTGCGGTGAAAAGTAGAATGGGAATTTGTAGAACTGTAATTGAGCCATCCTGAACACGGTCATAGATTACCGTTGTCGCAGGCAGCGGATAGACCCTATACACCGTAAGCGTGCTATACTCAAAGGTTTTGAAATACTCCAATAATGCATTGTCATCTGCATTTACAAGCGCGCCGAATTTATCCACTTTCAGCACATCAAAGCAGTTGTCGCGCTGCACGTTCACGAACGAGCAATCCAGCTCAGGCAGGTGCAATGATTTTTGTGCAATCTGTATTGCACGTAATTGGCCTGTTTTGTCGAGCTCGCGCAATAATGAGTTCTCCTGCAGCTTGAAATAAAAGCTCGCCCCAAAAATGAGGAAAAAGAAGAACACAACTAGCACTGCCAGCGTTTCAAACATCTTTACTTGTCCGCGTGTTAGTAGAGGGTTGGGCATGATTGTCTCAGCAATGCGTCGTTTTCAATATTCAGTGTCGATGCGTGATCGCGCAGCGCAAGGATGTCCGCGCTCAACTCATTTGCTTGCGACGCGGCGAGCATTCGGATGGCCTCAAGCGTGCCTGGATTGTACGGACAACCTTGCGCAATGAGTTCTGCATCTCCGCGGAAAACCTCGGCGCGATCAGCGAGCACTTTGGACACATAACTCAATTTGCGAGACGCTTCTTGAAGATTGCAACGGAACATTATCTCATCCTCTGCAAAAATTGCGGCGAACAATCCTGCGTCGCCGACATAATACGCGCGGCTGGCGTCGAACTCCTGCGAAACGAGGTTCTTGCGCTTGTAGAAATTCACGTAGTCAGGCGTGATGAGCGCGGCGCTGATGGTTGTTTCTGCAAACGAGTCGTGCAATTGCAACCCGCCGAAGTTCGGGTCAATATTGAGAAACACCAACTTGACCTGCACATAATTTTCGTTCCGTACGCAGTCAGGAGTGGAAGCGCAATCAACGTCAGTGAGAGTGATGAAATCTGCGTTCACCTGTTCAGGCACTAGAGCTTGCACTTTCGCGCGCAACTGCTGAGATTCCTGCGAATCATCCGCGACAAAGAAGTACTTGATTCGCTCGTTCGTCGCGAACAGGAAATTCGTTGCCCTAAACGGCACCTTCCAGTCGAGCGTCCAGAAGACAATTTCATCCCCCTCGATTCGTTTCGGAGCAAACATTATCTTGTCCTTAAAATCACGCGAGACCTTGCCGATACTGAATGCGCAAGCGCACTCTTCAGAACACGAAAAATCTATGCCTGCCTTTGGCAAATCAAGACGTTGAGCTGCTCCCTTTGCGACACTCGCGCCAGTTGTGATAGCATCCAACTCATTCACAAGAGAAATTGCGAGCTTTTGCTCGCTCACACTCTGCTGCTTGACGATGATGCTGAAAAAGAAACCAAGAATTACTGTCCCCGCGATTAGGATGAAAATCCAGTTGAACTGGATTTCAAGCTGTCCTCTCACTGCCATGGCCCAACAAGCGCGTGGTCTCCTTTACCCTCCAAGCGCAGTGAGACTTTGCCGTCGATGACAGCAGTGCAGAAGCCGCCGTCCTGAGCTTCAACGCGCTCCACGAGCACAGGCGTATCAGACAATGGCACGAGAAACACGTTCTGCGAGCCTGACTGCCACGACTCGACAAGCAAAGGATGGTCTTCCTGGAACTGCGGCGACGGATCGCAAGTCCCGAGTTGGTCAGGACTGCAGAAAACGCAGACTTGCCTGTGTCTAGGTGGCAAAGTTAGATCGACGCGCTTAACGCTGCCGAAATCAAGACTGATTGACTTGACGCCATTCTTGAGATCATTCTCGAAATCGATAAGCCCAATCTGTTCAGAACGTTGCGTAAACTGGCTGATGGCCTTGTAACCATAGACGAGAATCAAGATGAAGATTATAGACGCCAGGAGCAGGACGAACACCTGGCTAAATATCTGGCCACGGTGAACGCCGCGCGCTCGCGCCGCTTCTGGTCGCGTCATACGAAGGAAGTGTAACCTCGTCGGGCTCTTTGGTCCAGGCGCTCGCGCTTCAAAAATGGAGTTCACCCGACTCATTTCTTGCGTCTCCTGCGTTCGCCGCGAACATAGGATGTGAGTTCACGCTCGAGCTCGTTCTTATGCGTTGCATAGTATGCTGCGGTGATTCTGAGTTTAGCAAAGAGCTTTTCCATTTCTTCTTTTGATAGTTTGCCTTTTCTCAACAATTGGAGCTTGAGCAATAAATCTTTCTTGTCCTTTGCCGACAGCCCCGCAAGCGCGAGCTCGCGCAGTTTATCAAGCGGGCCTTCCTCGAGTTTTTTCATGAATTTGCCGTGCGCATTCTTTGGCAACTGCCCCTTAACAAACGAACCGAGCTGTTCAAACGTCTTGGCACTCACATCTTCTGGGCCGAGCTTCTTGAGCTCGCTCACCGTGAGCCAGTCAGGCACTGCTTTTGTTGGCGTAACGCTCGGCACAACCACAGGTTTCTGGACGACTGATGATTGAGGCTTGCGTGCGAATTTGCTCGGGAACTCCTTCCATCTACGCTGCAATGCTCCTGGATGCTGCTTGTTGTACCAATAGCCATAGCCTGCAACGCCTGCCAGCAAGAGAATGATGATGAGCAAGAGCCAAGGGAATTTGAAGTCAGAAACAGTCGGGTCCGTACCCTCACGGTATTCTTTCAGGTTCTGACGATTGTCGCCGTCAGGGTCAGCATCAGCTGCGCCTTCACCTTCGCAAATGACATCGCCAAAGTAGCGTATGCGCCAGGCATCATCAATCTCGTCACCGCAAGAATGACGCTGGCTTGCACTGCAACCGAACTCATCAACAAGCTCACCAAATGGTGTGCCAGGACAGTTATCGCGCGCGTCAGGAACGCCGTCTTCATCCTCGTCTGCTTCTGAACGGCAGATGCCATCCTTGCACAAAGTTTCTTCTTCGCAATCTGCATCAAGTGTGCACGACTGGCCAGCCTTGCACTTGTTCGGACAGGCGCCGCCGCAGTCGATATCGCTCTCAAGACTGTCAAGGAATCCGTTGCCGCAAGGATTGTCGATGCAAATGCCTGCGTAGCAGAAGTTGCTTGAACAATCATCATGAACTGCACATGCAAATCCATTCTCGCAATCATCGCACGCGCCACCGCCACAGTCGATGTCGGTTTCATTGGCACCGTTGAGCAAGTCGTCGCACAGCGACGGCTGGCAGATCTTAGTAGCGTTGCATATGCGCGAGATACAATCGACATTCGCCAAACAATTCTTGTAATCCATGCACGGCGGACAAGTCGCACCACAGTCAATATCTGTCTCGTTCGCATCAAGCTCACTGTTGACGCAGTGCGGTGGGATTTTCGTGATGTCAATGGTGACGCCGTCGCTCGGCATCTCGCTGCTGCTCAAGCCTGCAAGGTTTTCGGCCTTGACGCGGAAGTAGTAGGACGCCCCGTTCGTGACGTTCAGTCCTGTCACATACCAAGGCAATCCATCCTTGATGACGCTCGGAGTCCAGTTCTTGACCACGACACCAGTGAGCTGCTGCTCAATACGGTAATGATAGCGAGAGACATTGGATTCATTGTCCGCGCCAAGGAACGCAACGCGCAACTTGTCAATGAAGTAGGAATATTGCGGGAATGCAGGATTGTTGCTCGTGTCATCCGCATACAGCATCCACGGCGGGGTCAAGTCTATGAAGACGGAAATCGTTATGTTCTTTTCCTCGATGCCTAATGCTGAAGTTCCCGCGCCTGTGCTGCAGAAGACGGGAATAGAGTGCCAACCTGCTGTCGGCACGATTGCTTTTGTGCTATGCGCCATTGATGACGTGTTCACATCACCCAACGGTTTCAATGTGCCACCCATTGAATAGTAGCAGTAAGTGTCCTTATTGGTCTCTACGCCCAAAGGCACTGTGAGGTTGCCGTGATAAGGTGGCGTGATGCTCGTGATGTTCAATGGCACTGTGAGGTCGACAC
>CAYHVU010000004.1:0-25748 GCA_964360075.1 uncultured Methanosarcinales archaeon | reverse complement strand
CGCTTAATTTTTCCGCCAAGAATTATCTTATCATCAGCAATAATATCTTCAATCGATTTTTCCATCAACTGTTCAACCTTCTCTTCAGATAAGCCTGTGACTTTCAAAAATTCAGTATACTCATATGGATACTCTTTCGGTTTTTCATCTGCTGGCTTCTGCTCTGTTTGCTTCGGATCTTCCGCATAAGCCCTCGGCATTGTCAGTCCTGAAAACCCGAAAGCAGTTCCAGCTAAGATTGAGGCATACGCAACACTATCTCGCGCGCGTTTCCAGAACGATCTCGTAAGAGGTACTCGTTCTGCGTTTTGTACTGCGTTGTCGATGCTCATGATGATGCGTGCTTTGTATCGTTCGTACTGTTCTGCTCGTTTCTGTCCTTTTGTGTCGGGCAGTCCTAACGTCAAATGTTCTTTGTATAGTGTGATGTCTTGGCTGAACACGTCCAGCCAGCCAACAGCGTTCTCGGCGTGCCTGCGCGCGTTTCCCGTGACGTTCTGCATCACGGTAACGGCTGCCGTGCGCAACAGCTCGATCTCCTGCAAAACCGTAATGGCGTCCTGCAAGGTCAAACTCGCAAACCGCAAGTCCTTACGACGCGAACTCAACAGTTTCACGCCAGTACTGACTGCCTTCAGCTGACCAAACACATCCATACAAACACGGACGTATTACGACTATATAAAGCAAATGAGTATTTAAATGTTGTGACCTTTGGCGACGGGAAGTCATTACTTATTGTTCATCATTAGAATGCGGCATTGGTCTCTTGCTTTGATTTCAATCTCACTTAATGAAGAATGATCAATTTGTAGTTTGAAAATAGAATCGTGAAGGGACATGCCTAACAGCGTTCCAATAAACACCTTAAGGAAAGCTCCATGTGACACCATTAAGACAGTTTTGTCATCATATTTGGTTAGGATTTGCTCAAAAAAAAGACGCGCTCTTTGCTGCACTTCAAGAAGGCTTTCTCCTCCAGGAACTTTGCGCGTTTCAAATGTTCCTTCAAGTTTATTCCAATCAACAGAATTACTCTTTTTGCCTTCTAATTCCCCGCTTTCCTTTTCCCTAATAAGTTCTGTTTGAATAACGGGCAGATGCAATAGCTCCGAGAATATTTGTGCGGTTTCCTTCGCACGGGTCATCGTACTGGAAATGAGAATATCAATTTTTACGTTGTTTGCATTCAATCTTTGCGCAAGCGCCTTTGTTTGCTTCAGCCCGATCTCATTGACCGAATTCGTATGCCCTTGCAAACAGCCATCCGCATTCTCGTTTGTTTCTCCATGTCGAGTCATCAATAATTTTATCATGAAATCACCATAACAACTTTGTTTTTATACTTGATGGTTAGCTGATGTATATCCCCCTTTTAATGCTGCCTTCGCTACTTCAGTATACCTCTCTTCTAATTTTGGATCTGCTGCAATATCCTCAAGAGTTTGCTGCGCGACATTTTGGTTGCGCGCAACCACACGAAGCAAATATCCATATCCTTGCTGTTTTAATACCCCGGTTCCGAAATGATGCAAAATGTCGCCGGGACAATGGGGGCTTGAAACAATTGAACCGATTGTCGCCCAATCTTCGCTTTGTAGATACTTTCTCGCAAAATATTCGAAAAGCTCTTTTTGATTTGCATTACTCGCACCCCAGAGAAGTGCAATGCGAATAAGTGCATCTTCATGGGACAAATTGACCCTTTCTTTTTGCTCGATATCACTATTTGAAGCAAGCTTGAACTGACGTTTCCATTCTTCACCTTTCAATTTGCTTCCGATATCAATAGTACTATTCCAAACAATATTGGAAATAAATTCAAGATTTTTACGATAATGCTCAAAAAGTGATTTGATTTCTTCGAAAGCAGGATAACCAACAAATTCCAATCGCTTCGCAGTATTCGAATCAAGTACCGTTAAACCTCGCTCAGGGGTATGTTTGTTTAAATTAAGAATATCTGATCTGAGTTCAATAAGAAATCCTGCCGCGTCCAATGAGTGTGTTCGTTCTCTCTCAGTAATTTTATTGCATTCAAAAAGTCTTTTGAGCCCGGATTCTATGAATGGACGATAAGATAACTCATTGTTCGCACCATCAACCATACGCGATAGTTTGTCATGCCAGTAAACAAAAAGAAAATCGCGCGATCCACCGGGACAATACTTGACATTATGGAAACCATTTCGTCTGCGTTGTGAAAAATACTGATTGAAATAAAATCTGTTGAAAATAATGCCCTTGAGTTCACGCTCAACTGAATTATGATGGTGAAGGAGCTCATTCATTTGCTTTTTAACCTGACTTGAACCAATGAGATAACGTGTTTCTAAGACTTGGTTCCCTTCAACAATACTCTTGGAAAGATATGTTTCAATTTCTTGAAACGTACCCCACTCAGGCATATCGATTTTGGAATAATCGAATAGTTTCATACGTTCGGTGAATAATTTCTTGAATGCCTGAGATTGTTCTGTTCGTGGGCGCTCAACAAGAAAGATATCCGCATCAGAATCTCCACCGACCATTTCTATTCTCCCAGGAGAACCATATGCAAACACAGCAATTCCAGGTGTTTCAATACTGCCATAAATGTCGCGCGCAGTAACTTGATACACTCCTTTTGTAATGCGCTCAAAATTCTTCGATTCTTCAACGGCTCGCTGCATTCCTGTCTGGTTTGGCGTATCAGAAAATGTCATGGTACTGCCTCCTCAAGGTATTCTTGACCTTTTCAAAAACGTTTTCTTTACATGATTCGGAACAAATAACTTTGAGACTCGGAGTAGCATTGACTAAAGTAACATAGCGCGCTTTTCGCCTCTCAAATTCCATCAAATTCTCTTGCCATGAACGCGTAGCATACACCCCTGCCTGCTTTCGACGTTCATCCACTCTTGCTAGCGCTGTTGCAGGAGCACAGTCTAGAACCATCCCGAATTCAGGAAAAAGCACTCCTGCTTTTTTATGTATCTGAGCAATTTCATCCATTGGCATAGCATCTGCCTGATAAACAATAGGCGTGTAAACATTGCGATCCGTGATAATCATAGCATTTGGAGGCACAAGCAGAAGTAATTTTTTCTGTGTTTGTGCATATGCGTCAGCAAGCTCTAGAATATCCTCCTTCGTGTATGTAAAGGTAGGTCGTCTCTTTTTCCAGCTTTGAATTGTTTCTTTCAATGGAGAATGTTGGTTTAATTCTGGCAGTAAATACGAATGAGATATTGCTGCATGTAGCAACTCTGCCTGAGTTGTCTTGCCACTTCCAATCATTCCTTCTAAACAAATAATTAGTCCCATATACTACTATGCAGTAGCTTCTACATATAAAGATATCCTAATACGGATTGGTCAAATCATCGATGCGGGGTTGTATGCTGTTCTATAGTTCGTGACCCAGGAGCGCGTCAATTGGTCTTTCGTTACTTTTTCGTTGATGCTGAGCAATCAGTGTGTTGCGTTGCCGATTTGCAATGCTTCATCCACAGTCAAGTAGTTGCTGATGACTGTTTTGTACGGTGGAGCGTCATTCAAGATTAAGACATCGTTGATGAAGGCGTTGTCGTCGTCAAATGTGAGGATGGCCTTCGCGTTCGCGTTGGCCGTGGTGAAGAACGCCGTGAGTCCTTCGGACTTTCCTTTGTTCACTTGATGCTTGTTCAGATCGATGATGCCCCGGATTTCCAACGCGTGGTTCGGGAGGTCGAAGATGGAGCAGGCCTTGCACGTCTTGACTTCTGACGGCAATTGGTCAGTCATGTCTTTTTTGAGATAGAGGTCGTGTTCGTCTTGCCAGGCTCTTACTGAAAAGTCTTTTTCTGGGTTACCTGCGTCATACGTGTAAATAGTGACAGGAGTCATGTGCACTTTCTGCACGCCGTCAATTCTAGAGACTTCAACCGTGGCTGAACTGTTGGACTCCACTGTTTCCGTCACACCATTCTTCACTAATTCAATTTGGACGTCTTTGAGGTCTAAGACGGTCGTGGTAGTGCTCTTGGAGACGACCAATGAAGAATCGTCTGACAATGATTTGAAGTCATAATTATTTGTTGAACAGTCTTTGATTTTGAATTCACTACCTTTATCGGCTTCGATGGTCACGTCTGTCTTGGCAGTAATTTTAGCATTTTCGACGTCTTCCATATAGACGCAGCTTGCCCAGACAGAATCTGCTTTCTTTACTTCGATAGTTTTGTCGCAATAATTCATCGAATCTAATTTTGTAGCGATTGTATCACTTTCGACTAAGGAATCAGCACTGTCAGCGGTTAAACAACCGTTGATGTACTTGACGTTAACGCCGTTTGTAATTACTACAGGACCAGCTTGGAAGGTGCCGACGTTTGATGCAATAATATCTTGTTTACCATCTGCGATAACAGTAACTGCGCCATCTGTGATAATTGTACCCCCTTCCTTGCTGATTGTTGTTGCACCAGAAATTTTTTGGTTATCAACAATGATGTCGGAACCAGAAAATTGAATGGTTGAACCACTCATGCCGCTCAAATCAACCGTCGTACCCTGATAAACAAGTTTTCCATCCTGAACTGTTGTACCTTCAGGAACATCACCCTGAACAGAAACACCACTCTTCTCAGCCTCAGACTTGACCTCTTCAGGAGATTGCTCGCGTTCCTCATCGCCTTCACTGCCATGTCCAGGTTCATGATCAGCGTAGGATAGCTGAGATAAGAGTATGAACAATAAGAAAAATAGCATACACCTCTCTTTCATGGCTAATGAAGAATATAAACTCTATTTAAAGCTTACTTTGCATACGTAATTTTGATCCAACGATCTTCGCCTTTTGCTGTTTTACGGTTCTGCGAACGCCAGGCATACTCACCATTCGGCGCGCTAATGTTTGTTGGCAACCAATACTTGCATACATCCGTCGTCCATGGTTTAATGGCGTTTAGGTCAGCAGGACCACCGCGGAGAATGTCGATAATTCTTACGTTGCCTTTTCCAGTATCCTTCTTTTCACCTTTGACAACATCAAAATTTGCATAAAGAAAAATAGAGGGAACGCCTAATGTTCCGCCATTATTTTTACAGATTTCTACGAAATCACCATCAGATGTTGACAGTTTATCGTCATATACTATTAGTGGAATACTTGTTTGTGCTGCAGCATATTTCGCGACAAAAGCTGCACCTTTCTCATTGTAATCTTTGCCTTTTCTATCACAACGCAACAAGAGCGCAGCACCTCCAGTCACGTTTTCGAGTCTTTTCTTGAAATCGCTCCCCCCTTCAGTTTCAATGACATATTCAATGTTTGTCGGGAAAAGCTCTTCAGCTTTGAGGATGTCGCCAGCCGTTTCATATTTTCCAAAAGTTTTCTTAATATAGTCTTCTGTGAGTTCATCAAGAGACATTTGTGCCGGTTTCGCTTGCACGTCTGGCTTCGGTTCTTCTGCGAAAGCGGGTAGCGCGTATGCTGCTACAACTGCTCCGAGGCCTTTGAGGAAATCTCTACGTGAGTACATCTTGCGTTTACCCCATTTGTATCCTCTAGACTATGCTTTCATACTATATAAAGGTATGTTTTCCTGTCGACGGTTCACTCAGGACAGGGACCGATGGAAATCGCTTGGTCGGTGAGGTTTGTGAGGAGGTCGAAAGAGAGGTGGATGCGCATCAATAACCGTGAATTAAACACGTCCAGTTTCTTGAATTTAGAATTGTTGTTTTCGAAATCGTGCAGTTTTTGGCGGTAATCGATGATTTCGACGACCTTGTGCTCATTGCAGGCGTAAAAATAGTTCGTGTATGCATCGATTGCTTTCTGTAGCACCCGTAAATATTCATTAATGCTGGAATCAACTTTTTTCATCTTGAAATGCGCGGCGTCGATGCCAATCATGTAGATGATGTCCCCCAAAAACTCCAATTGTACCAGCGCGGCGTAATAGTTCGTCAATTTTTTAGGGTCAGGATGCCCTTTTTTGTTCAGCACGCGTAGACAGAAATTGACGTACCTGTTAATCCCTCTATCAAACGCCCATAATCCGAAGAGTTGTTCGTGATTCATCGTCGTGAGCGCCTCAAGAGCGAGATCTATCTGTTCGTGCATCTTCGAGAAGATTTTCCGCAATGCCGTCTCGAATTCCTCTTCTATTGCTTCACCGAACTGTCGGATGACAATCTTTTCCGCAGTCTTGTGCTCGATTTCCATCCCTATCATTTCGTCAGTCACGGCCGCAACGATATCCGTACTGGCAAGGACTCGTTTACTAATGCGATGTTGGGGCATCACCTTATCCTTATAGAGCAAGGTAATGCTCTGGGCGCCTGAACGGTATGCTTCGGAAAGGTGGCGCCGAATTTGCGTCAGTGTGAACTCTCGCCCGTCAATCGTGACTTCTTTTGGCACAATAAGAGCATTCAATGACTGCACAACGACTGTTGAGCCGCGCTCTTCAACCTCAATCTCATCGCCGCCCTTGATTCCGTACTGTTTGACCCATTTGACGGGAAGCGTTATCGTGTACGTGCCGTGCTCTTTGCTTCCTTGCCGAATGATTTTGCGTCTCATACGAGGAGTTATTGGCTTTACCTATATAAATATTACTAATATTTATCATAAGAAATAGATATTTATTGCGATAAGTAACCACTCATAAATGATGAATAAGCGAACAAACAAGGACTGTTGGAACGCACAGTACACGCGCACAGAACTCGCGCCAAGCGTCACACAGCACACCTTGAAGCTTACGTGCGGACGACGCATCCACCGCTTCACCGCATTCGATACAAACACGCTCAAACAAGAACTGCAAACATGGACACAATTCATACAACAGCTAGGAATTAACGCAATAAACAACAAAGGTGAAAACCATGAGCATTAACGACTACATTCCAAAGATTGTCAAATGGCTGTTTGCCGAAAAGAAGAACGCGAAGATCAAATTGCGTTGCGGAAAGGATCGTATCAGCCTCGAAATGCTTCTCGAACTGCATGGCGCCACCATCGACCGGCGCGAACGTCTCGTCGCGCAAAAGGTCATTTACGCTACCATTTCCGAAAAGAAATACGAGGCACTCGCCCAGTTAATGCAGCATTATGGAAAGCGACTGGAAAAGCAAAACACATACAGTATTTGACACGAAAACAGAGTATTCGCGCAATCAACAAAGGTGTTTGAGGGAGAAACAAAAATGGGAATTATCAACTATATCAAGAAAGCAATTACGGGAGAAACAAAACCGGCATTTGAAATGCCCGCATCCGAAATAGCAAAATTCATCTATCGTGTCCACGCATTGACGCCTGAAGATCGCAGAAGCGAAATGGCCAAATTATATCTTGAATTGCGACATTTGCCTGAAGCAGAGCGCAACAAAGAGCTCTTGGACGCGTATCACATGACGCTTCGCCAAAATCCAGACACGGAATCAGCAAAAAGCTATTTTCGCCTCGCACGAAGAAACCAGTGGATTAATCCATCAGTGCAAAACATCGAGATGATGGGCGAAGCCTTGCTCAGATATGACCAGGCGCGAGGCATCAAGCCCGACTTCAAACGCTACAAGTTCAACACGTGCAGCGAACCCCTGACGTTCATGAAAAGAAAAGGCATTTCATTGCTTGAAGAAGCCTTGCGCATGACACGCGTCAGAGAAGACCGACACCGTGAAGAATCCATTTTGGGAAAACTTTCGTGCACGCAAGAGCCCTACGGCACAAAATACCGCGCGCAGCTCAAACAACTCCCGAAAGGAGACGAAATTACCGAAATCCTGCGCAGACGCAGGGACGAACGCCGGAAAGATTACGGATTTTGATACGCAAGACCTATTAAAACGAAACAAGTAATCACGACAATGATACCTGCAAAAAGGAGCTGGTTAATCGGATGCGGACCCCATGCTCAACGTATTTATGTTCCCGTTCTAAAAAAAAGCAGGCTATCACGAAGAAGCACAACGCTACGCCGCAAACTATGCGCGAGACTACATCAACTACAGAGAAATACCACTTCTCATCATGCCAGATGCGCCTTATGTTCTTGTCCTGAAACACGACGAGTGCCTTGTCCATGGCTCAAGAAGAAATTGGAAGCTTATAAACCTCACGCGGAATTGTCCAGTGCGCGTGAACATCTTGAAAAGCAGAATACCTACCGCATTTAAGCAACAATAATATATCACTGTGAAAATACTAGGTCACCATGATTCACATCCTCACAAAAAACAAAGGCAAGTTCGACGTCGCGAAAAAGGCGTTGGCGCCCATGAAGGTGGAACAGTGCTTTCTGGACATCCCTGAAATCCAGGCGGACACGAGCGCGGAAATAGCGAAAACTGCCGCGGTGGCCGCCGCAAAGCGGCTCAACGCGCCAGTGATAAAGGAAGACCATAGCCTCATCATCACCTCTTTGGGCATCCCGGGACCTTACACCCAGTTCATTGAACGCAAGATGCCCGTTGAGGTTCTCCTCAAAGCAATGTCAAACTTCGCCGACAGAACAGGCCATTTCGAGCTTGCGCTCTGTTACGCTGAACCGGATGGAACGAGCAAGGAATTTTCATACCGCGTCCCGATAACGGTCGCGAAAAAAGCGAAAGGAACCTCGAAAGGCTGGGACCAAATATTGATGCTCAAAGGGGAAACGCGGACCTTCGCGGAATACCCTGAATCGGAACGAACGGTCTGGGACAAGAATTACGTCGCGCTGAAGAAGGTCCTTGGCTGACCCTCATTCTTTCAGCATCAGCTTGACATAGCCCTTTTTTACCAGATTCTCATCAGAAATGCCAATCAGCGAAAAGAACGCCTTGATCTTCTGCTGGGCCGCGTGCACATCGTCAGAAATCACTTCAGCCTCGACGAACGTCCCTAGATCATCAATGATGTCAAAATTGACCTCGATATCCTGATGTCGGTACTTCGCGCGGTGCTTGCAAATGCGGACGACCTGGACATACCCGCTCGCAAGCAAAAGCAACGCAAGCTTATCCACATCCTTGGCGGAAGTTTCCCATTCCTGCCACGCAATGTCATCCTTAACTACAGACGCTCCCTTGAACGTCAGAAACGTCCCGTTTGGGTTTTTCCTGATGCGGATGACCAATTTGCGCTCGACATCGCTCGCGCATTTGAAATAGACGTCCTCTTCGGTGAACGCGCTTATTTTTTTCGCGTGCTTTTCGATGAGCTTCTGCGTTGCCGGTGTCGCTTTTGCGCGGAGTTCTACTTCCACCATATCGTATGCGCATAAGCAGACATATAAAAAGCTTTACAGAAAATCAAAGTTGATTGCGACAGATTTCACGCTTCGGCATATTTTTCCCTGTTTGTTAATGCTTATGTATCCTTGTGTTTCGAGATGGTGCACATACATGCTGATATTGGATATTTGCTTTTGAAGAAGTTTTGCGACTTGCGACACGGTTTTTGTGCCATCCGCACATTTGATGATGTTAAGGCATAGTTTGCTTTTAATTATGCGACCGAGATGTTGTGCCTCTGATGCTCCGGTGATGATCAATGAACGCGCAACTTCCTCATGCAAATCAATCTTTTTCTTCATTTGCGCAAGATACTCAAAAATCGTGTGCGCCACTGATAGTTTTTTCTGCTTCTGAGAACTGAGCCTCATGTGTCTTACAAGCGTCTTCCATTCAACAAATTTTTTAGCGCCAGTTGAAAGGATTTCTACTTGTCGCGTAAATCCATCTTGTGCAAAACCGGTAAGCAGCTGTATGATATCTTGTTCGGAAATATCTGCATGCTCCACTATTGAAATGACCGTTCTCAGATCCATATCCCATTCAGGAACCAGTGTTTCGTGCGCTATGTACGGCATGGGCTTAAAACGTAAAAATAGAAATTCTCCCTCTTTAGCCATGCCATCTTGAGTCATAAGTTTACGCGTGGTCTCATAAATTTCTTTTTTGTTATCACTAACCAAAAAGGCTTCAACAGAGTGGTTAATGTTCTGAGGGTAAAGAAAATGTAGGTAATGCCCAATGAATATATCTGCGGACATTTGAATAAGATGTGACGCCCGATTTTTTTTGTTAAGGGATTCTGGGCCGATATTCGCGAGGATTTTGTAATATTGTAAAAAAAGATTCGGCTCTTTGATTCTTACCATCCTTGACCACAATTCAGACGCATCGTAAATTGTGAATGCTGATTCGGGTGCGCCGAGCGACACAAGAATCTTTGCCATGTCCGCACGCCGCGCTTGGATAAAACCCGTTTGCGAGATGGCTGCTGCATTTGATGAGAATAACCGCTTAAAATAAGGGTTTGCTAAAGAGTTAAAATCCCAATATATGACGTGCAACTGAAATCCTGCTTTCGCAAGCTTTGCCATCGTGCTTAAGGTCACGAGCACAGAATAGTTATTCGTGATGTACGTCAATGAACAAAACAAGTGAACTGGCTGCGTGTTAAGCTTGGGAATGATAACATTTGAAAAAGAGGGCTGATCCGTTTGGTCCACAAAGCAGAGTTCTGGGAGTTTCATATGGTTTCAATATAGTTATACTTAATTTATAATAATACTTATATTTATGCCTTCTGGTATGAATTATATGGACAAACAGATTATTCTCAATGACATCATGAAACAACTTGATACGCACATAGAACGTATTGGCCATGCATATACCACAGTCCAGCAAGCCGCGCACGATGCGCCGGGACGTATGCAATCGCGCTATGACACGTCGAAAGTTGAGAATTCTTGGCTCGCGGATGGAATTGGGGACCGGCTCGTCGAATTGGAAGACCAACGAGATACGCTCAGACGCTTCCGCGTACCCCGTGAACCCAGCGAAGAATTATTCGCGGGCTATATTGCGATTGTCGCACACGGGACGGAAAAAACGCACTACCTCATGTTGCCAGCTTGCGGCGGCGCAACCGCAAAACAGGACGGTGTTGAAATAACAGTCATCACGCCTGTTGCACCCATCGGCCAAGCGTTACTTCTTAAGAAAAAAGGCGATCGCATAACATTCCGCGGAGTAGAGCATATCATCGAGGAAATACTCTGATGGCCGCGCGCTTCATCGTCGTAGAAGGCTGTGACGGCACAGGAAAGACTTCAACCGCAAAACGTCTTGCGGCAAGCTGCGGTTACACCTATGTGAAGACCCCTCCTGAAACTTATGCAAAAGTACGATCGTTTTTTGATGACCCGAAACGACCCGTCCTCGCGAGATTTCACTTCTATTGCGCGGGGCTCCAGGAAGCAGCCATCTCAATAAGGAAGATGCTTCATAACAATATCGATATCGTCGCCGACCGTTACGCGCTCACCACACAGATATACCACGAACTGCTCACTGGGCAGGATCTGAGCCGTGAAATGGAACAGCTTGACCTTCCGCAACCGGATATCACATTTATTATGCAGGCACCTTTGCCCATTCTTCTCGATCGTATTCGCAGTCGAGAACCCGATACTGACAAGTACTATGAACGTAATTTCCTTTTCCTCGACAAAGTGAACCAAGCATTCACGGCAACCGTCGGTCTGGGCATTCACCATGTTGACACCTCACAAGCAAATCTCGATGACATCACACGCTATTGTGCAAAACGAGCAACGGACTCACGCGCCTACACCTGAAATTGAGGATATCCTTGCAGGTTTCGGCAAAGGTTCCGCGCTTCCTGGTTATCTGCGTATCAGCGTTGTCGATTACTGCAACGAACGTTGCTTCTTCTGCCACAATGAGGGTGTGCCTGTGATGGGGCAGCGACTTGATAGCGCACTCCTCTACAAAGTCATCAACGCCTCGCTCGCGCTCGGAAAGACAAAAGTCAAGTTCACCGGCGGCGAACCTCTTCTTGAACCTGACCTTGAAGCGTATATTGCATACGTCAAGCGCCAATGTCCCTCGAGCGAAGTCGGTATAATCACGAACGGTGTCGGCTTGGAACGTCGCGCAGCGGCCCTGAAGCAAGCAGGACTCGACACGCTCTCATTCTCACTCCACGCACTCGATTCCAAACTCTACAAATCAGTTACTGATGTCGACGCGTTGTCGAGCGCGTTGGCCGGGCTTGATGCGGCGAAAGCGGCAGGCATTTCCCTTATTTCCATCAACGCGGTCGTGGGCAAACGCAACATCAGCCAATTGGAACCGCTTGTGCGCTATTGCGCTGAACGCGGCTACCGTCTGCGCATCCTCGACATTTTACCGACGAACGAGTTTTTGGCGCAGGAACGGTTATCGACGGAAGAATTGACGGCTCACGTTGGTGCGCTGAACGGGGCTTCGCATGGTCAGGTTGAGGTGAAACCGAAACTCTATCATGATAAATGTGTTTCTTGCGATGCACGTGATAAATGCGGTGAAAACGAATATTTGCGCCTTTCGACCAGCGGTCTACTCTTACCCTGCATGTACCGTCCTGATCTGGTAATTCCTGTTTCCGTTGCGGATACGCCGCACGAGTTGCGGAACAAAGTCGCGCTCGGTTTCCGGCGCATCCGCAAAGACGATAGGTGATCTTCATTGCTATGTTCATTTCACAAGACAATCCAAAAACGATAGTACGTTCGCATCAACAATAAATTACCCAACTGCAGCAGAGCTGCGGGGTATTAGACCCCGAACGGATTAAACAACGACGCCATTCCGCCGTCAATCTTGTTGAGTGTTCATTGAAAACCCCATTTATATCCTACAGTATACGCTTTCATACTATATAAAGGTATCGATTCCTGTCGACGGGGAAGAAGGGCGGAATTGAAGCAATTTCGTGAATAACGCACTTCACCCACCGTTATATATGGCTCAAAATCTATATAATTTATATAAATTATAAGGAATAAATATATAACTACGTATTGTCATCACTATGAAATAACTACATTAAAGGTGTTTGAGGGAGAAACAAAATGGGAATTGGTGACGACATTTCAAACATCGTGAATTGCGAGAAATTTGTCCCGCTTTACGAAAAACCTGAAGCATTCAAAAAGTGGAAGGATTATGCGTTGCATTTAAGACACGAAATCGACATGCAACAAATCGCTATCGATTCACTAAACGCACATTTGCGCATCCTTCTTTCCGGTGATAATCAAAAGAGAATTTTGGCCTAAAATGACGATCGGAAAATTCCAGGGAATTTCGGAAGCTTTCCGGAAAAATGGCTGAAATAACTAAAAGACCGAAAACTTTATGGAGAAGCATAACAGTCAACAGTAAGAGTGAAGACGGAGTAAACAAATGGCAATTGAAAAACAAGTTGAAGCGGCAAAACCGGTTAGTGCTGATATTGTTGCGCTCTTGCAGAGCCGGCAAGGTCACGCGCTTCCGGTTGCGGAAACTTATCGTGCAACACTGGTTGACCGACAGCAGTACAAGCGCAGCTCATATGAATGCGATGGTGACTGTGGAACTGACGGCGGCTCAGGAGTTTGTTTCTGCAGTAACGACTGCTGACACATCCGGAGTATGCACATGATTGAACGTATCCAAAACATTTGGATGGCCATCACTTACGCGTGTAACAACAAGTGTTCTTGGTGTTATGCTGCATCAGATGACCCTACAAACCATCACAAAAAGATGGAACTTGGCGCGTTCAAAGACTATCTTTCTCTTTTTTCCGGTCTTTCTTTAGACGGACTGATATTCATTGGTGGCGAACCGACAGTACATCCGCAACTGAGCGAAATGGTTTCTTACGCAAAAAGTCAATCGTTGCGTACGGGAATGGTAACAAACGGGCGACGATTACGAAATCCTGACTATTGCAAGACTCTTCAAGATGCTGGACTTGATCACTTAACAATATCTATTGAATCAGCGGATGAAGCGCAGCACGATTATGCGGTTGGTGTTAAAGGCGCTTTTCGTGACACCATCAAAGGAATAGAAAATGTTCTCAAAACCCCACTTTACATGCTCACCGAGACAACATTAAGCAAGAAAAATGCAGATAATATTGAGGAACTTGTTGACTTTCTTGCCAATTTAGGCATGACGAAGCTAGGATTTAACATTTGCACACCTTGCGTCAGCCGTATTGCGACGAGTGAGGATACTCTCAGCCCTTCGGAAGGAATTGCGGCGTTAACCAGAGTGTATGCACGAGCAAAAGAACGGAAAATCAGCATTGAATCAATAACGCCCCTGCCTATTTGTCTTTTTGACCCTGAACTTTTTGCCGAGCTCAATGGTGCGAAATCCCTTCACAAAACTTGCTATGTTTTTTATGGAACAAATACTGTTGTTGATTACAACGGGGACATTCTTCCTTGCGTACATTTCAGCGGATACCCTATAATGAATCTTCACAAAGAAGGTCGTGTTCTTACGAAAGAAGAATTCATTGCAGCATATAATGACCCTTCACAAAAACCAGCAAAATTTCGAGATGAACTATGGAAATATCCATCTCAGAAATGCGCAGGTTGCGATACGTGGGGCAAAAGTTGCATTGGCGGCTGTCCGATGTTCTGGTTCAAGTACAATCCTGAACGAGAAATAACGTGCAAAGCATAATCTTTCTTGCGGACAAAATGCGTGACGTGCTGAATATTTATGAGAGCGCGCAAAATACGGCGTATGGTCACTCGTTTTCCTCAATCATGGATCCCGTTCTTGTTTCGGCAATCAAGAACGTTCAGTTCGAGAAAGCAAAAGAAACCATTCTCGCGCACATTGCTCCTATTTATGATGACAAACAAATTATTGCGAACCGTTTAAAAGACCTCGCCGCAGTCTGGTCATTAGTGTCCGACAAGTTTTTTGTGCGATTACAAGAAATAACCGGCAAACCTTTTCCAATACAGCAAGTCACAGGATACTTCACTACCGCACCGCGTTTAAGCTACAACTTCACCGAACAATGGTTTTTCGTACCGTTCAGAACCCCCATACTCCTCGTCCCGACCAAAATCGCCCACGAACTATTGCACTTTCACTATTACGCATACGATGAAAAAGACGTTCTCGCGCATGTAACAAAAGAACAAAGTGAAAACATCAAAGAAGCACTTACCTTTCTACTAAATGAAGCATTTTCAGACATCCTCGTTCCCTGCGACAAAGGTTACGATAAACATCAAAAGCTGCGCACACACTTGCAAACAGTTTGGCAGAAAAACAAAAGTTACGATGAGCTCATCAACGAAGCAATAAAATTCATTTAACTGAGGTTCGAGCAATGAACATTATTACTGCGACACGAGAACATGCAACCTCAATTTCCAAATTGATGCTGGCTGACTTACATAGTCCCCCTGCCCAATTTCCTCCGAAAATGATTGCTCAATTCAGAGAGCATGCCAAAGAAGAAAACATCTTGAAAGAGTTTGCAAATCCTGCATTCCTCTCTTTTGTCGCTACAGAACACGGCAGCATAACCGCTTTCATTGCCGGCTACACCCGTGATGCAACAAGTGCCGTCATACACTACATCTCGAACACGACAAACGACATCAAGAAAGCGCTCCTGAACGAGTTCATCAATAAATGCAAAGCGAGAAAAATAAACAAACTTATCACTGATGCGTTCGCATTCATGGATAACAACGCGTTTTATATCGCAAGCGGATTCAAACCGACAAAAAAAGAACAAATCGCGGACAATTTAGAAATGATTTGATATGAATTACGTTTGACTTAAACGAAAGAGAGATCAGCCATCCCCTCGCATTTTTATACTTGAAAACGCAAGCTACGATATGGGAATTAAAAAACTTGAGGAAGTAGATGCATCATTCATGCGTGAGCTAGATGAGTTTGAACAGTTGTTCTCACTCAAAATCGACAATGTTGTTGTCGACATAAAATCCCTCGCTGAATTCAGGAAGCTCGGTCTCGCAGACTACGTTGTCGGTTTCTCAACTCCGCAGAAGCATCTTATCACTATTGTCGAGCAGAACGAGAGCGGCCGCGACCCGATTGAATGGAGGAAAGTCCTTGTCCACGAGCTCGTACACATCTTCTACACCAAGAAGTTCAGGAACGACAAGCCGTTGTGGTTCAACGAAGGACTTGCTTGCTATCTTGCTGGACAAAAAAAGAAAGACGTTCCAATAACACTCAAAGGTTTGCTGGACAAGTTCTCTGAATGCGACAAAGACTGCTACGCATTCGGTTACAATGTGTTCGTTAAACTTCTTGGTGAACAAAAATGAATTTCGTAATAAACGCGAAAGAACTGTTTGACGGAGAAAAACTGCTCAAAAACCACTTTGTTTGCGTAACGGGTGACAAAATATTTGCGGTCTCAACAAAGGATGACTTTCCCAAGGAATATGTGCGTGTTGATGCCCCTTTCTTGATGCCCGGACTCGTGGACATGCATGTGCACTTGTCCGTTGATGAAGGATATGCAGTTGACGGCGTTCAGCAAGCACTACAAAAGTATGTTCAACTGCTTTTACAGAATGGAATTACTTCCGTTAGAGATGTTGGTAATTCATATGCAGGATACGCAGCAGTTGAAAAAATAATCCCACACCCGCACATTTTCAAGTCTGGGCCGCTTGTTGACGGAACGCGACCGTTCTGGCAAGGCATTTCCGATTCTATTGTTACAAAGGAAGACGTCGTTCGTATCGTGCAAGACCGTTGCCGTCATGGTTGCGGCTGGCTGAAAATTTATTTTGGATTGCCTCCTGCACTGGCGGCCGTTGCTTTGGAAGAAGCCAAAAAACACCATTTGCGCACCGCAATTCATGGTGGTTATATGAGTCCTATTGAAGCAGGAAAACTCGGAGTAACAACAATTGAACACGCACACACCCTACTTACTTCCTTTCGACCATTTCCTTTAACAAATTCATACGAAGAATATTTGCTGTCTGTTTTTGATATGTGCGCAGCAATGGAACTTGATGGTGCTGATGTTATAGACGCGATGGCGATGCTGAAAAAGAACAATGTTGCCCTCTGCCCAACATTGCGTGTCATGGAAGTTGTTCTGCATCCGCAATTAAAAGACGCCGAACTTGCTGATGCACAATCATTTGATAAAAGATATCTTGAGAAAACGGCAATTCCCACGTACCCATCAGGGAAAAAAGGTTTTGCGCAACTCCAAACATTCGTCAACAACATACACAAAGCAGGCATCACTATTCTCGCAGGAAGCGACACGCCAAATCCAGGGGTCATTCCTGGCCACGCACTCCACCACGAATTACGATTGCTCGTTGAAGCCGGACTTTCAACAATAGACGCACTCAAAACAGCAACAAGCAACGCCGGCAAAGTTCTTGGCGAAAAAATCGGTTGCATTGCTGAAGAATATGCCGCAGACTTGCTTATTCTCGCAAAATCACCCATCGAAAATATCCGCAACACGCAATCAATCAAACACGTGTTTTTCGCAGGAAAGCAAGTGACATGACACAGAACTCCTTGAACTGGCTTGGTTGGTATGAGCGTTTTGCGAAATATTACTACTTGTTGGACGGCGCAAGTATTAACTATCCTCTTTTTGCCGAAAAAATAGATGTCTTATTTAAGAAAAAGGGCATCAAGAAAATTCTTGATTTTGCGTGCGGCACCGGATTACCCGCAAGAACGACAACCGCATAGATGAGCATAATTACTACCGGAACAAGAACCAACCACAACCTCTTTTGCATCGCCCCTTTGACCCTTTAACCTATTTAAATATTGCCTGCGTCACTTCTCACATTAATTAGTCACTTAATAGTAGTAAATAATGGAAACATTTATATAGTTATATTGCATTCACACACTATGTCGCGGCATACTTTTTCCGAAAAAGAAAAAGCTCACTTCAGACAACTTGCTCTCGAATCAATTCTCCACCAGCACGCAACAGGTTTCAACTATTACCCGAAATCGGTTGAACTCTATCTTGGCAATAGTATTGCGATTCCCGTCAAATTCGGACACCGAAACTCAATCTTTCTCGATCTGCTCGAGCAATCCCTCAAAACCGAATTCGGCCCCGGATTGGAAACAGCACGTTTTCCAAGAGTAGTTGCATATTTTTGGAACAAAAGATACTCTTTTCCCTCCGCTGATGAGGGAACGCGTTTATGGTCGGTTGATACAAAAAGGTACATTGAAACCGCACAGGAATATGCAACCTCGAGTAAAAACATCATCGCAGAAGGTCCTGAGTGCACATTTGTGGTAAAACCCTCAAAAAATGACCTGATTCCCGCAATCCAATTCATCGGCAAGAAAGGTAGTTTTTTCAAGCTTAACGACGACGGCGACCGTGTTGCTTCATGCGAAGGGTCCCATCTTCCTTTTGAAGAAAACCCTGAACGACTCAGCGATGAAGCATACAAAACGCCAATGCTCGCCACATCATACACGCCCGAACTTGCTGCTGCGCTTCCTTCATTCAAACCTGTCATCAAACTGTTCAAAATCAAAGGGCAAGAAGAAATAAGCACCTATCTTGACAAAACTCAAGAAAAGTTTGAAACTCATTGCACCGTGAAATTTCCCGGCACAGTCCGAAGATTGGCAAATCGACTATTCAGAGACTTTATCAACTTCGAAGAAAAGCTCGATGATAATTAGAATTAACTTCTGATACACACCGCGTCATAATGCGCCCGAATATCCGCAATCGCATATTGAAAACGCAAAATATCTCCGCCAGGCAATTTAACATTCACTTGATCTCTTTTTGTATTGTCCGGAATACCAACACTTCTATACATAGGCGGCTCGTGAACTGCATCAAGATAAGAAAAACCTTTTGCGGCGTTGAGAATCTTTTCCAAATATGCAACGTCTCGGGTTTCCAATGGATCTTCAATGAGGTTTACGCATCGATACATAATTTTTATCCCCTGGTTCAGTACTTACCGACGATAAGATAATGACATATTTAAACATTATGAACTACTTTGTAGAATAAATAATCTTCTCCCATTTCCAAGGCATCGTATTCTTTACGCGCCAAAGACTCTTTGCATCTGAATCTAGAAGATTAGGTGCAATCCATTTGTTAAGCATAAAGCGATACAATTTTTTTGTCATTTCATTATCTTCCGGTCCACCGCGAAGAATGTCAATTTGTTTTACATCGCCTGCTTCCTTATCTTGCGTTTTATCCTTGTTGAAGTAGATTGCAAAGGAAGGTGTACCTGCCAATCCAAATTCGCGACGTAAACCGATATATTGATTCGCTGCAAGTTTTGGATCAATTTCTACATCATATGCGATGAATTTAATTTCTTTTTCGTATATTTCTGATAATTTCTTTACTAGTAGAGCATTATGCTGTGTTGCATAATTGGTGCTAGTCTTTGAGGACTAGCACGTATGCTCTTTTGCCAATCCATTTCTTTTGTGCGTCTACTTTGGCTGAATTGCCGAACTTGGTGACGACGCGTTCGTAGATGCATTCGACTTTTTCCTTGATGGTCAGGTTTCCTTCTATTATTTTGACGGTTCTCATAAAGTGGGATATCTATAGATATCCTTATATACTTTTCGGTTCTGTAGCACATATATGACAAACATTAACAAGAAACAACACAAGCGATGGGGCAGAAAGTTTATCGACAAGCGCGACTGGAACGCATACAACGAGCAGCTCGTCAAGCGAGGAGAGTACCTCCTCGCTCTCGACTTCGTCGAGGATTGGGACGAAGAGCTTGCACGCATGAATGCTGGCAAAGTTGGTGCGCAATACAGATTCCCGAAGACACTCATCGAACTGCAAGCGTTGTGGCACGCGAAACGCGTGCCCTATCGCATGATCAAAGGAATGACGAGAGATCTTGCGAGAATGGGGCAACTGCCCGACTACAATGATTACTCGACGACAAACCGTCGAGTCAATAAGCTTGCGTTCACGCTCTCGCCGCCGCAAGGTGAGAACATTGTTGTTTTCAGCGACGGTACAGGACTCCAAGCCATCAACGGCGGAGAATACTTGCGAGAGAAGTATGGCAAGAAAAACCGTCGCTGGATACAAATCGTCCTGCTCGGCGATGCCGAGCACCATGAACCCATCAGCTACGAAGTACGGCTCATTCCATCATCAGAACCGGAGAGCACCGAGCGACAGCTTGTCGCCTTGCTCAAGCAAGGCGTCAACATTACTGCCGCAGGCGGCGATGGCGCGATGGACGACAAAGACCTTTGGAACTTCTGCCAGGACCAAAAAATCAAGCCCGTCATCAAGCCAGACAAGAACGCTCTCGACGACACCGATTGCGCAGGTCAAGGAAACATTTGACGCAGCGTATGATGCTGGCCTTGCGCTAAACACTTACAATCTCATTGGACTTCCTACAGAAACACCTGAGGAATTCAAAATGACTACTCAGCTTAACAGGGAATGCAAACCTGCGTCAGCGCAATTGGCAATATACCATCCTTATCCCGGAACCAAGCTTTATTATCGCAGTTTGGAAGAAGGATTTCTTAAGAACCCATTCCAGCACCATTTCTTCCATGGAAAAGAACGACAGGAGAGCATTCTCGAACAGAATCAATTTCCAAAAGAGAGAGTAATGCAGTTATATGAGCAATTTAGGAGCGAATTCAACAAGTCTTATTGAGGCCCAAATGCGTGATGACATCCCGGAATATGGTCTTGTCTTGGTCAGTCACCCGAAGACGCAACGCTTGGAAAATAGTGCAGTATTTGAGCCTGGCACCTTGATGCACTTTGAGTTTATTGTGTGGAGGAAGCTGTGCGATAAACATGTTATAAGTCATCTGAATCTGAGGCAAATTGAAAACATACTGTTTGAAAAACGTGTATTCCTTGATTGTGTAGGAAAGTTCTTCCACGATTTCTCGGGTCATGGTCTGTTCAGCAGTCTCTCCGGCCTTCATGGATCCGCCGAAAAAACTCCAATGCTCTCCATGCTTCATGATTTTCCTGCGATCTTCAAGCAACAGATTGCCATTTTTGTCAACAAATATAACTCCTGCGCAGAAAACTTGTCTCATGAAATGCGCGGAATGAGCGAGGTATATTAATTTTCCGATTTGCAAAAACTACTAGTGGGGCACAAACACTATGAAAACCTTTTTCCTCATCAAACCCGACGGAATGCTGCATGAACAGAGAGCCCTGGCAATGATAAAAGAACGATTTGAAATAGACAACTACGAAACTCTCACCGCAACGGATGAGTTCATCTGCAGAATATACAAATCTGCCGTGCCATATAACATTCTGCCAGCGGTCAAAGCATACTTGCGTGAGAGACCAATCGGCTGTGGTTTCGCTCGTACCAGTATTGATTCTTTCATTGAGCTAACCGGAAGAAACATGATTCCTCTCGAATGTCCTTCGGGCACCATCCGCAGGGAATACGGCGCAGGCATAGGAAAGACCGCATCAGGACTCATCATCATACGCAACGCAATTCATCGTCCTAAAGATATGAAGCAGAATATTGAATTCATACAGGTTCTCAGGGATTGTTATGGAATTAATCCTTATCAAGTCTGACTATCTTTCGGTAGCTGTCTACGAAGAATCAGATCTGCCACGCACGCATTTGAGATAATAAAAAGAAATGAAACAAGAAAAAAGAATCAAGCCCCGAGCTGTCCAGCAGTCAAACCCTTGCGCGTGACAATCTGTCCGATGATCTTGCTTTGCAGTTCGTTCGGCAGCTTCTCGAAGGTCTGGTCGACGAGCGAAGACGTTCCGCGTCCGCCGGTCGCGCTTCTCAAGTCCGAGCTCCAACCGAGCATTTCACAAACAGGCAATTTTGCTTTCACTGCCGTCTGCGTTCCGGTTTCCTGAATGTCCAATATCTGTCCGCGCTTGTTCATGACCAATTTGGTCAAGTCGCCAGTGAATTCGATTGGACCTTCGATCAAATGCGTCTGCACCGGCTCGAAAATGATCGGGCCGGCCTGCATCATTGCGCCCTTGACGCCCTCTCTGACTGCCGGATACATCTGTGCCGGACCTCTGTGAATTGCGTCCTCGTGCAGTTTCGCGTCCGTCAGCGTGACCTTGATGCCGAAGCACGGCTCTCTCGCGAGTGGGCCGCCATCCATGACCTGCTCGAACCCTTCAATGACGAGCTGGATACACTCGGACAATTGGATGTTCCCGCGCGTTTCGTCAAGGAACATGCTTCCTTTGTAGATATCTTTGACTGAGAGCGCAGTATCGTTATCCCAGCCCGCATCGACAAGCGAGTCTCGCAACACAAGATCCTTTTTCTTGATGCGGCCTTCGGAAATGTCCCCTTTGCGGATGAGCTCCGCGATATGCGGTTCCAACGGCTCCACTTTGAAATAGAGCTTGTTGTGCTTGTTCGGAGATTTGCCTTCAACTTCAGGCGACGCCTTGCCGACGGTCTCCCTAAATACTACAACGGGCGGAGAGGTCTTAATTTGGACGCCCTTCTCGGTGATGATTCTGTTTTCGATGATTTCCAAGTGCAGTTCGCCCATGCCGTGCAGTAGGTTTTCGCCCGTCTCTTGGTTGATTTCGATCTTGACTGATGGGTCTTCCTTGGAGACCTTGCGCAAGACCTCAACCAATTTCGACAAGTCCTGCGGGTTCGCTGGCTTGATTGCCTTAGAGATGACGGGTTCGAAAATGTGTTTCAATTCCTCGAACGGCTGGTCTGGCTCTTCAGTGATTGTTTCGCCCGCGAAGCCCGTGACGCCCGAGATTGCCAAGACGTTTCCTGCGGGAACACTTTCAATAATTTCTGGCTTGATGCCTTGATACATGAACACTTGCGAGACTCTTTGTTCCTGCTTTGCCATGTTCAAGTACACTGGCATTCCTTCGCGCATGGTTCCCGAATACAAGCGCCCTGCAGAGATTTCTCTGCCTGACTTTGGCTCAATCAAGATTCTTGTGATGACGAATGCCACCTTTCCGTTGCGGTCGCAATTGATGAGGCTCTTGCCCATTTCGGTTTCGGGATCGCCGTGCCAAATCTTCGGGATGCGGTACTTTTGCGCATCGACCGGGTTGGGCAAATGCTTGATGACCATGTCGAGGATGACTTCGTGCAACGGCGCCTTTTCCCAGACCCACTTCTGCCGTTCTTCTTCATTCAAATCGTAGATTTTGAGAATGTCCTTGAAGCCGATGTTCTTCTTCTTCATGTACGCGAGGCTCATTGCCCAGTTGTCTCTTGCGCTGCCGAAAGCGACGCTGCCGTCTTGAATGCTGACTTTCCACTTTTGCTGGAATTCCTTGTCTGCAATCTGTTCGATCAAACGGTTGAATTCCAAAATGACTTTGACAAATCTTTCTTGGATTTGTTCAGGAGTGTACTGCATTTCCTTGATCAAGCGATCAACTTTGTTGATGAACAAGACTGGCTTGACTCTTTCCTTGAGTGCTTGCTTCAAGACTGTTTCAGTCTGTGGCATGATGCCTTCAGACGCACACACTAGAACAACAGTGCCGTCGATGGCTCGCATTGCGCGCGTGACATTGCCGCCGAAGTCGATGTGGCCGGGAGTGTCGATCAAATTGATCAAGTATTCTTGACCATCAAAGTCGTGAACCATCGACACGTTTGCGGAGTCGACAGTCATCAAACGCTCTTGTTCGTCCTTGTGTTGCCAGGTCGACATGCCCTTGTCCAAGTCACCTGCTGACTTTTCCGACATCAAGCCGGCCGCAGCAAGCAAGTTGTCAGTGAAGGCAGTCTTGCCGTGGTGAATGTGCGCGCTGGTGGCGATGTTACGGATGTTTTTCTGTGCGGTGGACAGTCGTCTCATCTTGTCGATCTGTGTCACTTTTTCGGCCAGTAGTTTGTCACTCCGTATATCACTTTGTAGTCCTGTTTTGTGTAAGTATAAACTTCATCCTTCTTGAACCACAATGCAATTTCGCGCTCTGCTTCCTGGACTGTGCCAGATGCGTGAACAAGATTTCTGATGACTCGTTTATCCGTATCCGCGATCGCGAAGCTGTCGATGCTGAAGTCGCCCCGGATTGTGCCCATCGCGGCCTGACGCGGCTCGGTATGGCCGACGATCTTTCTGCCCGCTTCGACGACGTGCGGGCCTTGGAAAATCAATGCGAGAACCGGACCCTTGAGGCAGTCCATATTCCACTTTCTGATGCGTGCCCCGATTTCTTCATCATTTTCTGACATTTCGATGCCTTTTGACTTCATAGAGGCGCGCGTCTTCGCGCCAACACTCTTTTTCCAGACGGCATCATCGGCATAGTGTTCACCGAGAAGCTTTTCGTTTGGCACGAGCATTTTCGAACCAGAAATCCAGAAGCCCATGCGCTCGAAACGCTGCACAATCTCGCCGACGAGTCCTCGTTGCACTCCGTCAGGCTTGACGATTATCAGCGTTCGCTCAATCATGTTTATCTCAACTCCTGTGATACTTTACTTCTCTTTCTTGGATTCAGCCGGGCTCGCGTGAGCAGCAGAACCTTGTTCTGCATGTTTCTTGGCGGCTTTCTTGTCGTGCTGGTAACCGAATGTCCATTTCATCTCCCTGCCCACGCGATGGAGCTTCATCTGGTTCTTTTCGCACTTCATTGAACAGAAATGCATGATTCTGCTGTCCTTGAGGACGAGCATCTTGCCTGTGCCGACTTCAATGTTGTGTCTGCAAAATGAGCAACGTGCCATTTAAGCGCTCCCGCGTCCGCCCTTGCCGAGCGGCCGCGCTTCCATTTCTGTCTCTCTGAGCATGAGTATGTCATCCTTTTGGACCGGACCCTTGACGTTGCGTCTCAAGACTTTGTCCTGGTCGCGTCCTGTCAAGACACGAACGCGGACTTGGATTGCTTCGCCTCGCGAGCCCGTGCGTCCGACAATCTCTTCAACACGCGACGGGAAAGAAAGCGAAAACTTGACTGCTTCTCCTGCGCGTCCTGCTGGCGCGGTTTCGGTTTTCGTGGGCTTCGCTCCCCCACTTGCACCTGGCGAGCTTGGAGGTGCCTTCGATTCAACTTTCGGCGCAGGTTTCTTGTCGTCTGCCATCTTACATTGCCTTTTTGAGCTCTGCAATCAACTTCTTTGCGTCGCCTTCTTCAATGATTGCGATTGCTGCTGTCGGCACGCCGATGCCGGCTGCCTGACCGAGCTCTTCCTTGCTGTCAACCGTGATGCAGGGAATTCCTTTTTCTTTCGCGATCAATGGAATGTGCATGACGACTTCTGCCGGCTGCACGTCCTTTGCGATGACCGCGAGTTTAGCAGTGCCGCGTTCGACAGCTTTCGTGACTTCGTTCGCGCCTTTCTTGATTTTGCCGGACGTTCTCGCGAGCTCGATTGCCTGGAGTGCGGTGTCCGCCTGTTCGTTTGCCATGATGATTTCCTCCGAGAAACGTAAGTTTCTCTTCAATTCATGCCTACATGATATAGGCAGTCATTATCTCACTAGAGATAGTCTTTGGTCACAGTGGGTGCTTTATAAATGTTGCGAGGTTTCTGAATAGTGGAATAAGTAATGGTAAACACGGTTCGAAAAGGTGAAGAATATTAAGATACGTTGTGCGTGCGCATTTCTTTAAGTTGCCTTCTTAATGCAGTCGTATCTTCTTCGACGCGATCCACAAGGTCGCGTTGTTCTTTGTGCGCAATATTCTGTGCACATTTAACGGCGAGCTTATGCGCAAGGTTATGCGCGCCAATGTTTGTAAATCTTACTCCGACAATCTTGAGGTGAGATCCTGATCCGCGACTATTGTAGTCATATTTTTGTACAGTAAAAAGACCATATTGTTGGAGTGGAGGTTCTTGTAGCAAGAATGCTTCTCTGAAGTTGTCTCTGAAAATCGCTGGCTTCGATCCATATACTTGTTTCACGCGATACTGAAT
>CAYHVU010000003.1:0-27801 GCA_964360075.1 uncultured Methanosarcinales archaeon | reverse complement strand
CAGTTGCCGAGCGCGTGATTCCGCAACTGTGGAAGGACGTCCGAGGCGCGTCCCCAGATATCATATTGCCCTCCTCGGACGGTGGAAGAAGGTAGTGTTTTCTATCCGGTGTATCTTAACGTTTCTTTCTGTTTTGAACAATAATGCCTGCAATGATGAGCGCCAGTCCAAAGAATGAGGTCAGCAGTATTTTTTCGTTAAGAAGGAAGTATATGAAAAGAAGGGAAACAAATGGTGTGAGGAATATGATGTTTGACATTTTTGCCGTGTCTCCATGTTTCAGTGCCAGGAACCAGAACGTGAACGCCAACCCACTTACGAAGACTCCGAACCAACCGAGCCCTACGAGCTGTTGCGCGTTGATTGTAGGAATAGTTGAGACTGTCAAAATGGTTATTGTCGCATAGATGCTGCTGAAAAAGAAATAAAGCATAGTGCTGGTGAAGCGCTCGTAGTTATGTTTCTTGTCCAACGCGAAAAAGAGTCCTCCTGCGATTGCAGCTCCAAGAGCGAGCAGGATTCCTGCGGGTGCTTCGAGGCGGAATGCGCCAAGGCTGCCTTTGGATAACACCACGACGACGCCGACGAAGGATAAGAGGAGCCCAAAGAATGTCCGCAAAGTCCCACGTTCGTTGAGCAGCGCTATTGAGAAAATGACGAACAGGACTGGCCAGAGATAATTGATGATAAATGCGATCTGCGCTGGCAGATACGTCAATGCTCCGAAGAGCAAGATGTAGTACAAGAAAATACCGATAAAGCCTGTGTACGCAAGGGTGAAATAGTCTCGTAACCGATACTGCTTGAGGACTGCGAGCTTGCCTTGTACAACAACAAGCAGAAAGAGAGTGATTGTCGCAATGATTGAGGTATAAAAAAAGACTTGCACGTTGCTGAGCTCAGCAAGCAAGAGTTTGGCGACAGCAGCCGATGATCCCCAAAACAGGACCGCCAAACCAACATAGACATATGCCAAGTTCGCAGGCTTCATGAGCTGAAAGAAAGACGCAGCCCATTTAAAATAGTTCCCTTGTACAACTCTCACCTTTCCCTCCGGTTTTAAACGTGTGCTTTGAATGGTTGTCTCGCTGTTGCTTGATGCATTTCTGAGGCTCCAAAAAGCGAAATCTTTATATAGTTGTATCCATTAGATACTAATTGGTAACTATGCCTCAACTGTTAGAACATACAAGAGCAGAACACAGCCCGACGCTGGATACCGTGCAAATGGTAGAGGACACTATCCGCCAAGCCAAGCAAGTGCTGAGCGTTGCCGAACTCAAGCGCGAGCTTCCAAGAAAAGTCAACCACAACACGCTCAAAGTTATTCTTGCCTATTTGCAAACGAGCGGCAAAATTGAGTTCACGCCTGATGGCGTTGTCTGGATCTTCATGCCGAAGGAGGACATCGCGACGATCTTGCGCAAGGGCAGAACATGGAATTGAGGGACAAGCAGAAAATCGTGCAGGTCATCGGCGCCGCCGAAACCGCCCTTGCAAAACTTGAAGAAAGCGTCCACGCCTTGCAGGCCCAGGGCAAAACTCCTGCCAAAGCCGACGCGCAATTGCTCAAAAGCATTGAGCGCGCTTTGAACCTGCTCAAATCAAACCCGTTCATTGGAGACAACGTAAAACAGGATTTGTGGCCGAAAGAATTCAGCAACCTGCCGAACTTGTTCCGCATGGAACTTTCGCGATTCTGGCGTTTGCTCTATTATGTGACGGGTGATGAGGTCAAAGTCATCAGCGTCGTCTTTGAAATCTGCGATCACGAGCATTACGATAAGATTTTTGGGTATAAGGGAAAATGAGCAAGATGAAGAACGCAGGCACTCCCGGACTCGTCTTCAGCATTCTCGGCGTGCTCACGTTCTGGATTCCGTTCTTGGGCACGCTGCTGTCGCTGCTTGCCATCGTCGCGTCGAAGGCGGCATTGTCGCGCATCAAGCGCCATCCGAAGCAGTATTCCGGCACGGTCATCGCGATGATAGGGTTCCTGCTCGGCCTCTTGTTCTTTATCATCAGCCTGATCTGGCTCGGTCTCGTGGTGTTCCTGTTCGGCTCGGGATATCTGGTCGGGAAACTCTTTTAGGTGCTAACGAGAAGTTTTCACACAAACCCGTTTGCAGCGTTTCGCAATCGGGCATTGTGAGCACCGCGGAGAGATTGGCGCACAAATCGTCTTGCCGTGCGCGACGAGAGTGTCGTTCAGGATTTGCCAGCGCTTCCGAGGCACCCGTTGCATGAGTTTCTGTTCGGTCTCTTCAGGCGCTTTCGTCTTGACCCAGCCCAAGCGGTTGGAAATTCTGTGCACGTGAATGTCGACGGGTATCGCGTCCTTTGCAAATGAATACACCAAAACGCAATTCGCTACTTTTCTGCCAACGCCAGGCAGCTCAATCAATTGTTCGAGCGTGTCGGGCACTTTTCCGTTAAAATCAGACAAAAGCATCTTTGCCGCGCCAATCACGTTCTTGGTCTTCGCGTTGAAGAATCCGATGCGATGAATAATCTTCTTGACCTCGCTTGGTTTCGCGTTCGCGAGAGATTTCGCGTTCGGATATTTCTTGAACAAGTCTTCCGCAACCACTTCAGTGACTTCGTCTTTTGCGCGCGCGGAAAGAATCGTGGAAATCAGCACTTTGTAGGGCTCATACTTTTGTCCCATCCTGCTAAGCATTGTCGTCGTGCCTTGGGTTTTCGCGAGCGTGTTTAGTATCTTGTCAATCTGTGAATGAGTGACCATCAGCGCTCCACTTCGAAAAAGTTGAGCATGCCGTTGCACGGTTTCAACGGAAGACGCTGCGCGTTCGTTAGCAAAAAGCCGTAGCGCGGTTTGCCGTCCCAGTCGCTCAACGCCAAATGTAAGTGCTTGTCAGCGTCCCATTGCTGCTTTGTTTCGTATTTCTTGACGCTTACGAGTGTTGCTTTGCCAACGATGCATTTGGCCGGGAGGTTTTGGAAATGAAAATAGGCGCACGCGGATGGATTCGGGTTTCCTGACGCGTGGATAAGGAATTCGCCACGGAATGAAGTGTTCCAGCTTCGTGTTTCGATGGTTTTCTTGCCAGAAACAACAAGTTCAGCCCATGGCTGTTTCAACGAGAGTGCGTTCACTGCAATCGTCTCCAATGGTACAGGTATTGTTGGAAGTAGCCAGCGAGTTTGCCCCACTTTTTTGCCGCAAAGACTCTTATTTCTTTTTCTTTCTTTACGCCGTACGATTCTTGCATGAATCGTTGCACCCAGACGTCGACTGGAAACGCTTCTGTGAAGCCCAGAGAAAACAAACAGATGCAGTCAGCCACTTTCGGCCCGATGCCTGGCAGCTCCATCAATGCGTCTTTTGCATCAGCGTAGGATTTCTTGCGCAATCGTGCGAAGTAAGCGTCATCGACTTTGCTATTGACTGCGAAAATGTATGCGGAACGATAACCTGTCGAGCATGCTTTGATTGTGTGGTGGTTGTCGATTGTGCCTGGTACCGGAAACGCGCCATCTATGCCAAAGCACTCGACGATCTTGCGCAAGTTCAATTGGATTTTCTTGATGTTCGAAAAAGAGGAACAAAGGAAAGAAATCGTGCATTCCCACGGGTCTTGGTTGACGAGATGGATGCCTGGATATGCCTTGACTGCTTTACGCAAAATAGAGTCGTGAGCGAGTGTTTTCTTTATGGCGGCATAATCGATGTTCAAACCAAAGAAGTTTTTGATGTATTTCTTGGTTGTGCCTCTGAACGATAGCGTGTTGCCTTTCTGTTCCGCATAAAATAGCTCGTCACGGTGCGCGATTACGTAGCCGTTCTCTTGCTTTTGCCACCGGAACAGTTGGCCTGATTCGACGGTCGATGCAAGATCGAAATCTTTGACGGTGATGCGTTGCAAAAGCAGCATGCATGCATTTCGCAAAATCCACTACTTAAGCGTTTGCACAAAGAATTTAATAGGTGTGGGTGGGCAGTTCCTTCATGTTCGAAAAGCTCGTCCCTTTAGGTTTGACTCAAACAGAATCGAAAATCTACATCACGCTCATCGATCTCGGCAGAGCGCAAGCAGGCATCATTTCGAGAAAGACAGGCATTCACAGGAGAAGCGTCTATGACGCTTTGGAAAGACTCATTGAAAAGGGTTTAGTGAGCTACATCAAGGAGAATGACAAACGCTTTTACGTTCCTGAGAACCCGCAGCGGCTTGCGGAACTCCTGAAACAGACAGAAACAGACCTCAACACGCTGCTCCCGTCTTTGAACGTCAAGTTCAAGGAAGCGAAGCAAAAACAGGAGACACTCTTCTATCGCGGTGTTGAAGGCATCAAGGCTATTTTTGACGACCAAATCAACGTAGGCGAGGATGTCTTCATCATGGGTGCGGCAAAGAACGCGCCAGACATCTTGAAATATTATTTAGGGCATTACACGGCGAAGAGGGTAACGAAGAAAGTCAAGCTCCATCTCATCTATGCGGGCAAGCGCAGCAGTCTGGAGCCCATCCCGTTGAGTGAAGTCAAGTGTTTGCCTGAAGAGTTCGCTTCTCCTGTAAGCACAAACATCTACGCTGATAAGGTTGCCATCATCTTGTGGAGCTTTGAGCCAGTGGCAATCCTCATCAAAAACAAGGAGATTGCGCAGTCGTACAAGCAGTATTTCGAAATTTTGTGGAATCTAGCAAAGTAAAGCTTATAACCTTAGATGGCTATGTGCATTCATGAAGGCAGTGATGACAGTATTTATGGTGTTCTTGCTGGTTGCCTGCTCGCAAACTCCTGCGGTCGGTGACGGTCCCGCGGTAGGTAGCGGTCCTGACACGGAAGCAAGTGTGCCGGATTATGTTTCAACGGCGGGTGATGATGTGGACGCTATTCCTTCACCTGACGTCTCACCGCCGGAAGAAGGATACTAATTATTTTCTCTACAGAAAATATTACTGCGCAATGAGTGCAATCATAGTGTCTCAAAAGGCGATGATTGCGTTACCACAATACTTATAAATGATTAAAAGCTGAATCATTGTGGAATGAAAAGAGGGATAGCCACAACTAATGGTGGTTTTTTCATCGTCGGGACCGTCGAGCGTGTTGCTCAAACGGAGCCCTATACGTTGTGCTTCTCCTCTCTTCTTGAGCGATGAAATGTCCGTTTTGTTTGCATCCGGAGAGCAAAGTCGTGGACTCGCGCGAGACCACAGACCTCGCAGAGACGCGCCGCAGACGCGAGTGCCTCGATTGCAACAAGAGATTCACAACCTACGAGCGCATGGACTCAGTCGATCTGGCCGTAATCAAGAAAGACGGGCGCAGGGAGGCGTTCGACCGCGAAAAGCTCATGCGCGGCTTCTTCAAGGCCTGCGAAAAGCGCCCGGTTGCGAGAGAAAAAATAGAATCATGCGTGGCTGCCATCGAGGGCCAGCTGCGCAAAACAGACCGTGCCGAGATTTCATCGCGCAAAGTCGGCGAGCTCGTAATGGGCCAGCTCAAGAAGCTCGATCACGTTGCGTACGTGCGTTTCGCTTCAGTTTACCGTTCCTTCAGGGATATTGCCCAATTCGAGAAGGAAATCAAGCTTTTGAAACAAAACAAATGAGGTGTGAGTAAATGGCGCAAGTAGAAGTGGAGACTCCGGGATTGATAGTGGAGCGTAGATTGACGGTGCCTGGCAAGAGCCCTTACGACATCCTCACGTACGAGAAACGCACAAGCGTAATCAAGGAACCTGACGGACGTATTGTTTTCGAGATGAAGGACATCGAAGTTCCCTCCACCTGGACTCAGCTCGCAACAGATATCGTCGTCTCAAAGTATTTCCGCAAAGCAGGCGTTCCCGGAACGGGCAGTGAAGTCAATGTTCGTCAAGTTGTGTATAGAATAGCGCACACCATTCGCGGTTTCGGCGAAGAGCACGGCTACTTCCGCGCGAAGGAAGACGCAGACTCGTTTGAGGACGAGCTCGCGTTCATGTTGTTGACGCAAAAGGGTGCGTTCAACTCTCCTGTTTGGTTCAACTGCGGACTGTTCCATCAGTACGGCATTCTCGGCAGTTCAGGCAACTATGCCTGGAACTTCCGCACGAGCCAGGTCGACATGATGGCGAACGCCTACCAACGTCCGCAATGCTCTGCATGCTTCATCCAGAGCGTAAAAGATGACATCAGGAACATTTTCGCGTTATTAGCCCAGGAAGCCACAGTGTTCAAGTATGGCTCGGGAACCGGCACGAATTTCAGCAAGTTGCGCGCGCACGGCGAGCAATTGTCAGGCGGCGGCTCGAGCTCTGGTTTGATGAGCTTCCTGAAGATTTTCGACACTGGCGCAGGCGCAATCAAGTCCGGCGGCACCACGCGCAGAGCCGCGAAAATGGTCTGTCTTGACATGGACCATCCTGACGTGCTTGAACTCATCGAATGGAAGATGAAGGAAGAGAAGAAGGTCAAACTCTTGATTGACGGCGGTTACTCCGCAGACTTCAATGGCGAGGCTTACGGCACGGTCGCAGGCCAGCACTCGAACAACTCGGTGCGCTTGAATGACGAATTCATGAACGCGTACCTGACGGGAGGCCAGTGGGAGACCAAGTGGCGCACTACTGGAAAGACTGCGAAAGTGTACGAGGCTCGCTTTTTGATGCAGAAAATAGGAGAAGCCGCGTGGGCGTGCGCAGACCCTGGCGTGCAGTTCGATTCAATCATCAATGACTGGCACACGTGCCCGAACACGGACAAGATTTATGCGAGCAACCCGTGCTCGGAATTCATGTTCTTGGACGACACGGCGTGCAACTTGTCAAGCATTAACGTGATGAAGTTTCTCTCGCCTGAGGGGGTGTTCGACATTGAGGGCTACCGCCATGCGTGCCGGACGTTCTTCATCGCGCAAGAAATCCTTGTTGATTTGTCATCTTATCCTACGCAACAGATTGGGCAGAACAGCCATGACTACCGGCCTCTCGGGCTTGGCTACGCAAACCTTGGCACGATGCTGATGGTGAACGGCATAACGTATGATTCTGACAAGGGCCGCGCAATCGCAGGAGCATTGACAGCCATCATGACGGGCCACGCGTTTGTGGCGTCCGCAGAAATGGCTGCCGTGAAAGGCGCGTTTGTTGGTTATGCAAAAAATAGGGAGCCAATGCTGCGCGTGATGCGCAAGCACCGCGATGCTGCGTACCAGATTGATGTGCGCTTTTGTCCGGCGGACTTGCTGAAGGCAGCTCGAGAAGACTGGGACCACGCAGTTGAGTTGGGTGAAAAGTATGGCTACCGAAACTCGCAAGCTACAGTTATCGCGCCTACTGGCACGATTGGACTGCTTATGGACTGTGACACCACGGGCGTTGAGCCTGAATTCGCGATTGTCAAGTGGAAAAAGCTTGCCGGTGGCGGCTACTTCAAGATTGTCAACAACAGCATCATCCGTTCTTTGACTGGCATGGGTTATGCTGAGGATCAGGTTCAGGACATGCTCGAATATGTTTTGGGTCACAACACGTTCGAGAGCGCGCCGCACGTGCATCCTGAAGCGTTGCGCAAGCTTGGATTCACTGCAGAGCAGATCAAGGAAGCGGAAGAAAGCGTCCAAAAGGCAAAGAGCTGGAATGACTGGACTCCGAGCGTGAATCCGAAGATGCTTATCAACAAGGGTTTGAGCAAGCAACAGGTCGAGGAAGCCCGCATTTACATTGAGGGCGCGCAGACGCTCGAAGGCGCGCCTGGCTTGAAGCCTGAACACATTTCGGTGTTTGACTGCGCAAACCAGTGCGGCATCGGCACGCGCTTCATCGACCCGATGGGTCACGTCAAAATGATGGCTGCGGTGCAGCCGTTCATTTCAGGCGCGATTTCGAAGACAGTCAACTTGCCGAACTCGGCGTCAGTCGAGGACATTCAAAAAATTTATGTCGAAGGCTGGCGCATGGGCTTGAAAGGTATTGCGCTTTATAGAGATGGTTGCAAGCTGTCGCAGCCTTTGAATACCAAGTCAGAATCGAAAGCTGACGAAAAGACCGAACAAAAGGTTGTCGTTCAGGAGTATACGGGCTTGAAGCGTGGCGAAAAGCTCAGTTTGTCAACGAAACGCAAAGGAGTTACTATTGAGGCAACAGTCGGTGGCCACAAGATTTTCTTGCGCACGGGCGAGTATGAAGATACCAAGCTAGGTGAAATCTTTATCGACATGCACAAGGAAGGTGCGGCTTACAGGTCGTTGGTGAACTGTTTCGCGATTGCGGTATCTATGGGACTGCAGTACGGTGTGCCGTTGGAAAAGTTCGTGGAAAAGTTTACGTTCACGCGTTTCGAACCCAATGGCATGACTGATCATCCGAACATCCGCATGTGCACCTCAATCATTGATTTGGTGTTCAGGATTTTGGGCTTTGAGTATTTGGGAAGGACTGACTTTTTGCACGTGAAGCCTGTAGGTATGGATGATGTCAAGGTCGGCATCGCTCCTGCGTCAAGTCCTGATGTCCAGGAGGCGCTCACGACGTTCGAACAGTCAAAAGTGGCGAGCGACGTCGCTGGATTCAACCAGTCGATGGGCAAGCTCATGGGCGACTCTCCGGCGTGTTCATCGTGCGGTCACGTGACTGTTCGGAACGGAAGCTGTTACAAGTGCTTGAACTGCGGGAACAGTATGGGATGTTCTTGATTTTTTCTTTTGTCCTGGAGAAGCACGATTGATATATTATACAAAAACCGGAGACAAGGGCGAGACTGGGTTCTATTGCGGCAGGGTGCGCAAGACCGACCCTCGTATCGAAGCGATTGGTGATGTTGACGAGACGAACGCGGCTTTAGGCGTTGCGTTGGCGCACGCTGAAGATGAATTGGTGAAGCAAGAGCTTCTCAAAGCGCAGAACTTGTTGTTCACTGTGGGCGCCGAGTTGGCGGGAACTGCTGCCGTGAGAATCAAGGAAGAGCACGTAGCTGCCGTTGAGAAAGCGATTGATGATTTTGCGGTGCATCTCAAGCCGCAAACTTCTTTTTTGTTGCCTAACGGCACGAAGGCAGCTTCATTTTTGCATTTGGCGCGTGTCATCTGCAGACGCTCGGAAAGAATGTGCCTCCGTTTGCACGAAACTAGCAACGTCAACACGGAATTGTTGGTGTATTTGAACCGGTTGTCGTCGCTTTTGTTTGTTTTGGCGCGGTATGAGAATAGGAAGATAGACGAGATCGCGCCGAGGTACTGATGGACGTCAAGCTCGGGAAGTATCAGCATTACAAAGGGAAGCTCTACGAGGTCATCGGCGTCGCGCGCCACAGCGAAACGCTGGAAGAGATGGTCGTGTACCGCGCGCTGTACGAGAACGAGTTCGGCAAGAACGCATTATGGGTGCGGCCGAAGAAACTGTTTCTTGAGGACGTCTATGTCGGCGACAACCGCGTGCCGCGGTTCACGTATGTCGGCTAAACTGTGCGAACTGGTTTTCTTAAATTTTGATATCTTTCTTGAAATTTCTTCGGAATAATAGGTTTCATAGCCTTGAATTGCCATTCCTCTAGCATCTGTATTTGGGCTTGTTCTTTCTTTTTCTTTAAATTTATTTTGTAGTTATTGATATCATACGCAATCTTATTTTTGTTAAATAACGCGAAAAGCCATTTCAACTGATTAATGGAAAAACCGTTCTTTCTGTCCAGTCTCTTAAGGAAACCTTCACAGTTTGGTTTAAACGTATCATCCTTATATGCCAACGCCACAATATTTTCTATTACCTTTTTCGTTCGTGCGTCTTTGATGATTTTTTTAATATCGCTCGCAAGAATTGCTTTTTTCGCAAGCGAATCGTGAACAATTGCACCGCCATCAGTTACTTCTATGAATTTCTGAATACATTCGCTTCCAACTTTGAGCTCATTACCGTTTTCAATATTCTTTATAATAAAGGAGAAACGAATGTTTGGGTGTTCACAAAGCTCGCATGCAGGATAATCTTCAAATGTGGCATCTTCACGATGATCTTGTACGTTCCCGGAGAAATAACGCCACTCTTTTCGTGCTTTTTCAAGATTTTCCGGCTCAACCGAGTTTCTGAACAACGTTTCTTTAACCCGATCCCAATATGCATTCATACGGGAAACCAAATGAATTATCCTTTAAAAAGCTCATCTGTGGTTGTCCAGTGAAAGTGCTAAGAAACCCTCGCCTTCACAATCTTGACTTCATCAAGTGGAATATCTCGCGAATTTCTCGGAGAATTGGCTATCTTGTCCACAACATCCATTCCCTTCACGACTTTGCCGAAAACCGGATGCTTCGAATCCAAGAAATTATTGTCGGCCACGTTGAGAAAGAACTGCGACCCTCCAGTATTCGGCCCTGCGTTCGCCATCGAGATGGTGCCGCGGTCGTTTCTGTTATGGTCGGTGAACTCATCTTTAATCGTATAACCAGGGCCGCCTGTGCCCGTTCCCGTTGGATCGCCGCCCTGCACCATGAAGTCAGGGATGACGCGGTGAAAGATGACGCCGTCATAGAATCCTTCAGATACTAACTTCTTGAAGTTTCCTGCCGTGATTGGCATGTCATCGTAGAGTTCGATTGTGATGTCGCCTGCTGTAGTCTGCAAGAGAACTGTTGTTGAGGCCGCTTGCACTTTTGTTGTGGTCATTTGTTCTGTATTACCTGCTGCTTTCGGCGTCATGTATTCGCCGTCGACGTTCTGCACTGGCGCGCACGCGACAAGCAAGAGCGCCAGCAAAAGGTATCGCATGCAAATCCCGTATGCATAAACTATTTAAAATGAGCGTTTGCCTGTGCATGAATGGAATACTTTTTTGTGCTGAAGGGAAAGAAAGGCAGCTGTTGGGAAGAGAGCGTCACGCTGGCGCGCTATCCTGTGAGTTACTGCTATAGTGAACTGCGCACTAATCTTGAACGCGAAAACGTAATTGTCTGTGAATCGGGCATTCCATTGCGTCAAAGCAAGATAAAAGATCTTTTTGAGCGTTTCATGCCTTTGATTGACAAAAATCATGTTGATCACGAGCAGATACCGGACAAGACGCTTTGCGCGCTGTTAGCGAAAGTAGCATAAGATATAAAAACAGTAAAGGAAATCTCTGAATGGGGTGTTGTTATGTACGAACCAAAGAACTATGATCATCTGTTGGGCATTCATGGGCTGAGCGATCAGCTGATGAAGAACCACTTCACACTCTATCAAGGCTATGTGACGAACGTCAACAAGTTGGCTGACTCAATCGCGAAAATGGTGGCCGCAGGCACGTTCACGCCTGAATTTGCAGAACTCAAAAGGCGTTTCGGCTGGGAATTCAACGGTATGCGCATGCACGAGATTTTCTTCAGAATAATGAGCAAATCCGCGAAGCCAATTGATGTAAATAGCAAGTTCCATTCGAAAATCGAAAAGCAGTTCGGCTCCTGGGACACGTACGTGAAAGAGCTGAAAGCAATCGCGACAATGCGCGGCATGGGCTGGACCGTAACGTACTACGACATCAGCACTGACAAACTCATCAACTGCTGGGTGAATGAACATGATGTCGGTCACTTGGCCACGTGCGCGCCAGTCTTCTGCATCGATGTCTTCGAGCACGCGTTCATGATTGATTACCAGTTGAAACGTGCAGACTACGTTGATGCTGTTTTGAAGATTATAGACTGGAATGAAGTCGAGAAGCTTCTCCATCTGGTGGGTGGCGTGAAGTGAGAGATATCTCTCGGTTTTATTTAGTGAAAGAGAAAGATGATCCGCAGTTCACGTATCTGCACCCTTCTGTTGATTTTCTTTCAGCAGGGACTGAAGTAGTTGACGAACAGCTTGCTGGACGACGCGTTATCATCGTCAAAGATGTGACGTATGAGTCGCTTGTCGAAGTTATCAAACAATTACATCCTCGCCAAGCGGCAGCCGAGACCGGCACAATCTATCCGACGCAGGAATTGGTCGATATAGTCACAAACGAGGCAAAGAAGAGGCCTGCATGACGATCCCAATGCACATGTACGCGGAACCGAACTGTTTCGACGTCTACATAGGAGTAAGGTTCTGGACCGAAAATGAGCGCACCGACTGCATGTCCTACGTCCTCACGGTGCCGGCAGGCCAGAATCCCGAACTCAACGGCATCGAGGTCTGGGTGTCGCGCAGGAACCTGTCCGTTGCGGAAACGTATCGGGCGCAGGAGAAGGCGACGCGAGTCTTTTCGCGCATCTCTCGCGAAAAGCTTGAACGATTGTGTTCTCATAATATGATGCCCAGCAGTGAACCTATCACGTAGCCCGCGAGCGCGGATAAGATTCCTATCAGCATCATCGCGATGCCTGACTTCCACCAGATTCCGATCGTCAGCTTTGCCTTGTACGCGCCCGTCAAAAAGAGCACAAGACTGCACGTCACGACAGCGCTCACCATCGACGTCGTGATTGGCAAAAAGAAGAATGGTATCAATGGAATGAGCGAGCCAACCATCGATGCCGTGAACACCATGAATGCGGACTTCAACGGCGAAACGCTCTCGGACGAGACGTGCAATTCTTCCGCCATCATTGTCAACAGCCATCTGCGTTTTGATGCCGTGATGCGCGCGATGACTTTCGAAAGAAGTTTGCCTTTGATGCCTTTGTTTGAGAAAATGTGCTGCAGTTCCTTTTTCTCTTGTTCTGGATGTTTCTCTATCTCGTGCTTTTCCAATGCTTCCAAATGTTTTGCATATGACTGCGCCGCTTCCGTTGACGTGTACGCGACCGCGCCCATCGAGATGCTTTCCGCAAAAGTAGCGGCAAGTCCAGCAATGATGACTATCTTTATGTCACCTGTCGCAGACGCGACGCCTAGGACATTGCCGAGCACATTGACGATGCCATCTTGCCCGCCGAGAATGATGTCCCTTAGCTGTGTGCCTGCGCTATTCTGATTGGCTAATCGCTTCGCAGAATGGCCATCCCTCTTTTTCACGACACTCTTGCATGGCTTTTGCTATTTAAACGTTGCTTTCGCCGTGCGTGGCGAGATGTGTTAGAATGACAGTCGAGCACGCCACTCAAAACCGACCTGGGGAGAAAAGCAGAGGAACAGTGCGAGTTAGTGCGTACACTCAAACACTGGACTGCCACCCGCGAACTCTGGCTCTGCAGAGACATAATCTGCTCCAATCGTCAGCATTTGATTCGGCTTTGAACCATAACGGTAAACAGTGATTCCTTTACATTTCAATTTGAACGCCAAAAGATACGCTTTCCGCACATCTTCAATTGAGCATTTCTCAACAAGATTAATTGTCTTGCTCACGCCGTTGTCGCAGAACTTCTGGAACGCGGCCTGCATCTTCACGTGCACTTCGGGAGCAATGTCAAGAGCAGCAACAAAGAGTCTTTGCACGTCTTTCGGCACTTCCTTCATCCCTTTGACGCTTCCTTTTTGCGCGATTTTCAGCATCAACGCTTTTGAATAGAAGCCGCGTTTTTTCGCGGTTTCTTCGAAAGCAGGATTGACTTCCAACAAGTGCGTTCCTTCCATCACGTTGCGCGCGAACGCAACAGCAAATAGAGGTTCGATCCCTGATGTCGCGTTCGCGATGATGCTGATTGTTCCAGTATGCGTGATAGTAGTAACGGTCGCGTTGCGCGTGCCTTTGGAAGTCTTCTTGTCCTTCACCCATGCGCTTCGGTCAAAGTTCGGGAAGCTCGAACGTTTCGACAATTCATTCGACGCCTTGCGTGCTTCGTCATTGATGAACTTCATCAGTTTCTCGGCGTGCTCCAACGCTTTCGGAGAGTCGTACGGCAGTCCTAGGCGAATAAGCATTTCAGCGAAACCCATGATGCCAAGCCCAATCCTTCGATTGGATTTTGTCATCATTTCAATTTCGGGAAGAGGATGCTTGTTTGCGTCAATCACGTTGTCCAAGAAGTGCACGCAATGTTTCACTGTTGTCGCGAGCCGTTCCCATTCAGGCTTGCCGTTGCGCACGAAGCGCGCCACGTTGATGCTACCAAGATTGCAGGACTCAAAAGAATGCAACGGTTGTTCTCCACAGGAATTTGTCGCTTCGATATCGCCGAGCGCGTGCGTCGGATTCCTGCGGTTGATTTCGTCGATAAAAAGCAGTCCTGGTTCGCCAGTGCGCCAGGCGTTCGCGACGATTATATCAAAGACTTCTTTTGCCTTCAGCTTGCCCGCAATCTGGTGCGTTTTTGGATGGATAAGATTGTATTCAAGATTCTTTTCAACAGCATTCATGAACGCATCAGTCACGGAAACGCAGAGGTTGAAGTTTGAAAGACCTTCGCGGTTCTTTGCGTTGATGAACTCAAGAATGTCGGGATGATCGACGCGCAAGATGCCCATGTTCGCGCCTCTATGATTGCTTCCTTTCTTGATGACGTCAGTTGCAACATCAAAGATGCGCATAAGGCTTACCGGGCCTGAAGCCGTGCCTTTGGTGCTCTTAATCAAATCTCCTTTCGGCCGCAGATGAGAAAAAGAAAATCCTGTGCCTCCGCCTGATTGGTGTATGAGCGCCATGTGCTTGACTGCGTCAAAGATTTCAGTTAGCGAGTCTCCGACAGGCAGCACAAAACATGCGGATAACTGTCCCAAAGCAGTGCCTGCGTTCATCAATGTCGGAGTGTTTGGCATGAACTCAAGATTTGCCATCAAATTGTAAAAGAGATCCTCGAGTTTTTGCGTGTTTACTTTTGGATCATACAGACGATCGATGTGCGCGATTGCTTTCGCGACCCTGCGGAAAAGCCGAGCAGGAGTTTCAGCGATGTTTCCAGTCTCTGAGCGCAACAGATAGCGGTTGGCCAACACTTTAATCGCGTTCGGTGCCAATTTCAGTTCATCGCGCACACCAAGGAACGTCTTGAATTCGCGCACGTCCTTGTGCTGTTGGCGATAAAGAACGTATGATTTGGAGACGTCAGCAAGTTTTGCCTTGACTAGCGTTTCCTCAACAATGTCTTGGATGTCTTCAACTGAAGGAATTACTTTGCCTGAAAAGTGGCGTTCGAGTGCATTCACGATTTGCTCAGTGAGTTTTTTGGGTGCTTTGCTGCCTTTGGCTCTTTTTGCATTTTCAAAGGCTTTCGTTATCGAAACAAGAATTTTTTGGGGCTGAAATAGCTCAAGTGATCCGTCACGCTTTCGGATCTGGGCGAGTTTTGCCATAGTGAATTAAGAGTGAGGGTGCTTAATAAATATTTCTTATTTTCTATATAGAAAAATATACTTGAGTATATATGATGTTCATCCGTAATTTATTATTTTCAATATAGAAAATTATTCTTCTTTTACGTGAATACAATTCACCGGACAGATGTCTGCTGCTTCTTTGCTCTGGCCTACATCATCAACTTCGCGTTCTTCGAGCGTGCCTTCAGGAACTTTCGAGTGCTTGCTGTCTTTCAAATCCGCAAAATTGTCATCTGACATATGCCATCTGTCAGGGTCTGCGGCCACGCAGCTCGAACACCCGATGCACTTCCAGCGTTCGTGAATGATTTTGATAACCATGACGCGTCTCCTCGTCATTTCCTTAAAAATCTTGCGAATGTTGCATTTTTTATAAACGCGCATGGGTTTTCCCCGCAAATCTTCCGGACTCTTTTTAAGTCGTTCCGTGGTTCTTCCGCCAGCGCCGGAAACTTTCCGGATTCTTGTGCGAAAGACACCTAAAAAGCAATCCCTCATCCTATTACATGCAAATCTACGCCAATCACAAAGAAGCTTATGTTGTTACGACAGGCGCTGACCAAGCGATCTACCACATCGGCGACACTCTCGCGATGCCGCAAAACCCGAAAAGCACGCGCGCCGTCGAACAGTTATGCAACGACTACGCGAGCAGATGGCTGAAGTTCTCAACGCATTCGGACAAGCTTACGAGCAAGCTCGCGAACACAGGAATCGATGTCACACTGCTCAATCACGAAAATAACATCAACATTTGTCGTGCCACGACCACTGCGACAAAACGCGTTACAAACGCTACCGTCACGCTTCACGACCCTTTGGAAGAACTTGTCTCCAGGACTCCGTTGCAGCTGGGTATTGTGCGTAAGCACGCTACAAAAGTGCTTTATCATCCCGAGACGAGACTCATCATTCCACCTGCGTACGCGAAAGACGCGTTTCAACAAGAAAAGAACGCGCGCTGGTATGCGCGCATCACGCAAGCGCTCGGGAATCCGAAAGAGTTGCGCAAAGCCATCAATGGCTATCTCGCGGAAGACTATCATTTGCTTGACCGCGCTTTCTTCGCGGTGAAAGAAGCAATCATGACTTACGCACCAACTGTTTTTTCGCCAAAGAAACGCTCAACGCAGGAAACGCGCGAACACGACCTCGCGAAACCCACGGACCGCATGATTATCCGCGTGCGCGCCGAGAATGAATACGCGAAGAAATCCTGCGCGTCATTCGTGCAGGCGTATGTCGGCTCGGAGTGCGTCGCGCTTGAAACGAGTTCCACTCTGATTCTTCGCAACGACCCGAAAGAGTTCAATAGCATCATGCGCCACTTGCGCGAAGAGCATCCAGTGCAATGCGAATTCGTTTCTATGCGCCCGGCGCGCCGTATAGTTGTGTCATTGCCAAGGCCGACCATTGCGAAACGCTTGTTCAGTTCGTTGGAGCACGTTGCCATGCTGAACGCGTACGCAGCCCACCGCCGTTCCCGTGGCCAGGGAGTCACGATTGCCGTGATGGACTCTGGCGTTGACTACACGCATCCGGCGCTCGCCAAGCACTTTGGTGCTGATCCAGGCTATGATTTTGTCACTGACACTCCAGCTCCGATTGACGAGCACGGCCATGGTACGCACGTGGCGGGCATCCTCGCGTCAATTGCGCCCGACGTCACGCTGAAGGCTGTGCGCGTGCTCGACGCCAACGGCATAGGTGATAATGCAGGTGTCATGCGCGGCTATGATTATTGCTATAGCAACAGGATTCCTATCATCAACTGCAGTTTTGGCGGCTATCACGCCGAACCAGATGAAATCGAGCTCATCGAACAAAGTCGCGCATACGGTTCGCTCATCATCGCGGCAGCCGGCAACGAAGCGTTGAACGTGCCGAGCTTTCCGGCGTCAGCCAACGGTGTCCTATCCATTGCAAGCGTAAACAAGAGCAAGGAGCATTCTCCGTTCAGCAACGAGGGCTATGTTGATTTTGCTGCGCTCGGGGAGAACGTGTATTCGACGCTTCCTGACGGCGCCTATGGCACCATGACGGGCACGTCGATGGCATCTCCGTGCGTCGCCGGCGCGTTCGCGCTGCAGGCTGCAGTCTCTCAATGCACAATCGACGACAGAGTCATGCTCGCCGCGAGCCGTTGCCAGCGCGCAGCGGGGCCATCATCGCGGTACGAGGATTGGTTCGGCCATGGCATTCCGGATTGCCTGAGGTGGGTGGAATGAAGGTGATGCTCTCGTGCAACCGGCCACTGCCTGCAAGCATCACGTTAGAGCGGTTCAAGCATTGCCTGGAACATCTGCTAGAACTTCAAGGCGCGGCCATCAACCGCGCACAAGGTCTTCCGCGGCGCATCATTTATGCGAGTGTGGACGAGGCTAAGTATGCTTTGCTGTGTCAGCAGGTGCAGAGGTATGGATTGGAACTGAGGCAGCAAGGAGTGTATCGTGGCACATGATATTCGAGATCAAGGACCGTTCGCAACGGATGCTGCGGTTGACCAAGGAACGTTGGAAACATATTGCGCAGGAACATTCAGAAATAAACGTGGAATGGCTCAAGGAAACCTTAGTAGATCCGCTTGTCATCATCCCGAGCGTTCACGATATGCGCACCAAATGGTACTATCGATTATACAAGGAACGCAAAAGATACTTGCTTGTTGCGGTAAAATATTTAAACGGACACGGCTTTATCATTACCGCATACTTCACCAAACGCATATGAAACACATGCAACTCTACTATGATGCAGAAGGGGACTTCCTTGAAGTCCGTTTCGGTAAGGCAGTTGCATCTTTTTATGACGCACTTGGCGATGACATTTTTGCACGCCGCGCAGAGAAGACCGGTAAAGTCGTAGGCTATGCTCTTTTTAATGTGCAGAAGAGGCAGATTCCGCGTGAAGTTCGGATTGCCTTGCCTGCGTAAGGAGCTCTTTCCTTATATTCCTTCTTCCCGAAACATTATTAAACTCCCAAGCGCAGAATCAGCCATCAAGGGCGCAAGCCTGGAAAAGGAGGAATTTCAATGGCAAAAGGTCAAGATGACGGCAAGATGTGGGCGTTTCTCGCGTACTTGTTGAGCATCATTGGTTTCGTATTGGTTCTGTTGTTGAAGAAGGACAACAAGTTCGCGATGTATCACGCCAAGCAGAGTCTCGTGCTTTTCATCCTGGCGATTGGCATCTCGATTATCGGCAGCATCATTCCCGTCATCGGCTGGTTCATCATACTGCCGATAGGCAACCTGGTGATTTTGGTCCTGTGGATCATCGGCATCATCAACGCCCTGGGTGGCAAGGAAAAGCCATTGCCGTTGATTGGCGGGTTCGCTGACAAGTTCAGCTTCTAAGCATGATTTATTTTTTCTTTTCATTTTCTATAAACAGGGAGGACTAACATGGCACTTTTTGGAGCGACAATAGGGTTGGTGAGTGGACTCATCTTCACAGTCATAGGCATAATCGTCAGTTCGATTTTGCTGTGGATTACGGCAAAGATTTTCCAACTCAAAGGTAGCTTTGGCATAGCGTTCATGATTGCATTGCTTGTTGGCATTGTGAGTTTCCTTGCGCAATGGCTAATTGGTTTCATCCCGTTTGTTGGCGCATTCCTTGGCCCGCTGGTCTCGCTTGTGTTGTCCATCTTTCTTGGAATCACTCAAATCAAGAGTAAGTACCATGTCGAAACGGGCAAAGCAGTGCTCGTCTGGTTGGTGTGGTTCATCATGAGCGTAGTGCTGATGGGAATCATCGCTTTTGTTCTTGGTGCTATTTTCGTAGGTGCAGGGCTCGCGATGGGTGGCGCTTCGATGATGGGATTGTTCGGGTGACAAAATGAAAAAACTCTTTATTGTAATGTTGTTGTTGGCCGCGTGCAGTAGCGCACCTGAGGCAACTCCCTCGTCCAGCATGCCAGTTCCAGGCGCGGACGTGGATGAAACAGTAGTTGAAAAGGCAGATGACTCTCTCTTCAGCGACATTGGCGCGCTCTTCAAGTCAGGCACGGCTGCCAAGTGCGTAATGAAGGCAGAAGGCAGTACTGTGACGATGTACATCAACGGCCAAAACCAGCGCATGGACATGATGGGACCGAACGGAGAGGCGTCGACCATCAATGACGGCACGTGGATGTATGTCTGGAGCGGCGCATCAGGAGTCAAGATGAGCTTGGAGACCATCAAGCAGCTCAGCGGCGACGCTGGCCAGAACTATCAGACGCCAGAAGACGTGGCCAGCACGTCTGTCGACATCAAATGCTCGCCGGCTGTTGTCGCAGGCTCGATGTTCCTACCTCCCGCAAATGTCCAATTCCAAGACATGAGCGCGATGATGCAGCAGATTCAGGATATGCAGCAATAGGTTTCTTCTTTTTTTCTTTTTCGTTCTTCTTATATACTCTAGTATATATTTTCCAGCACAACATTTAAATACTCTCCCTAGACCTATCGACGGTGGGGGCAACATGAATAAGTACTTGCTTTTGACACTGGTATTCTTGCTAGCGTGCGCTCCTGCAATAGTTCCTACGGACACTCCTGAAGGCACGCCGGTCGCAGTACCGCCAACGCCGCAACCCACGATTCCCGCACAAACAGGCGCCCAAGAGCTTCCTGCTGACGCGCCACCACTGGCTGATTTGGGCATTACGGTCGTTTCAGACAAGGTTGCGTTCCTTTCTCCAGAACTGAAGGAAGGGCAGTGGGTGCAATACAAGATTACGACTATCGGCACTGGGGAAACTATCGTTGCCGAGCGTTCCTATAGCATAATCACATTCTTCCATCGCTCTGATCCGTGCATCGGCATCGAGCGCAACTCAACAAAAGAAGGCGAGGCACGCACGCAGACGATGTGGTGCGATGACACCAAGTACATTTTCGTGTACAACGACCGCAGAGAGGCGTTCTCTGATGCCCAAGTGCTCGGAAGGGATTCTAGTTGGGATGATGAAGCAGTCCAAGGCTTTGCAGTCACTACGCCTGCATTTGGCGGGCTTGAGAACGTGAAAGTGCCAGCAGGCTCTTTCTGGTCATTGCACAAGAGTTCGTGGGATGGATTGACGCAGAAAGACACGTGGGCGTCTCCTTTGGTGCCGGGTTTTGAAACGGGACTTGTGAAGCGAGTGGAAACGTCGCAAGGCATCACGATAACGACGGAATTGGTTGCGTTTGGTGGATTGGCTGATTAAGTAAAGTCGACCGTTCCGTCCAAGTAAACTCCTTTCTTCAGCTCAACCGGTCGCCAAGTATCTTGCACTAACGTCGCGCCGAGCCATTCGGCCAGTTCTTCAGGATTTCCAATCGTCGCAGAAAGTCCGACAATCTGCAAATCTTTCAATAATTGTTTCAGAATCGTGATTAAAATTTCTAATGTTGGTCCGCGTTCAACATCATTTATCAAATGAATCTCGTCGATGATGACGGTCTTCACATACTTCAGCCACGGTGTTTGGTGGCGAATCAAGGAATCGAACTTTTCTGCTGTGCACACGATGAAGTCGTAGTCGCTCAAATACGAATCAGACGCGTCGACATCGCTTGAGCTTTGAGCTATCTTGAACAGTCCTTGGTATTTGCGCACGAATTCCTTGTGCTTTTCGCTCGCCAACGCAATCAAGGGCACGATGTAGACGACTTTGCCCCTTCCTTCCATGATGCTCTTCACTCCTGCGAGTTCCGCAATCAAGGTTTTGCCTGACGCCGTTGGCGTGCACACCAAGACGCTTTTGTAATCAAGAAGTCCTGCCTTGATGGCCTTCTCTTGCGACGGACGCAACTCAGTTATGCCTTCCTTGGCTAACACGACTTGCAGGTCTGCTGGAATCTTGTCGGCAATGTCGGAGAGTTTCATAGTTTTATTTTCTCGAACATGCGGTTGAGATACTCGATGCCCCACAGGCGGAGCATGAGGCTTGTGCCGAGATTGTCGATGTTGTGCCCAGTGTAGCCGGGAACAAAGACGCCTTGGACGGACTTGGTTTGGGGGTCATGGAATTTGAAATATTGCTCGTGCTCTTCGCCAACCATGAACTTCAACGCGTCTTCTAGTTGCATTTTGACATGGGTATGTTTTGGCCCGACAAGGACATTGATTGGCATAGAAGATCCTTTATCAACACAGATACAGGAACAATTGAGATCAAGACACAAGCTGGTAACGAACCCATTCTCTTCCTGACCGATGAATGAAGCCCAACCAAATCCGGAAGCATCATACTTTTCGCCTGATTTCTTGAGGCGAGGACTGCCGCTCCAGCAATCTTCGTAGAACGCTTGTTGGTATTTTGGAAGCGTTGCAATGGCTTTCGGAAGCGCTTTCCGGAACGCTTGCAACGCGATGGGGAATGCCTCAATCGCGATGCGAGGATCGTACTTGTTTTCGGGATTGAGCAAGGTTGGATGAAAGGGTAACGAAAAGTAGTTTCCGTATACCTTCACGTCCTCATTCCGCAATTGAACCCCCATGGCATTCTTTTCCCCTTTGCTACTATAAAACGATTGCGGTTCGCCACTCTTGACTCGTCACGCTTCTTTAAGTAGCGATTTTTGATAACACGCGCAAAAGGGGTGTATGGTTGGGGGAACTGCGTAAAGACTACATTCTTGACCGCTGGGTGCTCATCGTGCCCAAGCGCGGCGAACGGCCGAATGAATTCGTCAAGCAGAGCGTGCCCAATCAGAGTTCGTGCTTTTTCTGCCCCGGCCATGAGTCTCTGACGCCGTCCGAGATCGGAAGAATCGGCGACACGAGCAAGACAGGCCAAAGCGGTGGCTGGCGCGTGCGCTGGTTCGAGAACAAGTTCCCTGCAGTTGCACCGCACGACTTCAACCTGCAGACGCACAACCGCTTCTTCACGTTCGGTTCTGCCACGGGAGTGCATGAGGTCATCGTCGAAACGCCCGACCACCGGCAATTGGCCGAGCTTTCAGAGCAAGAAATCGCGTGGGTGCTCGAAGTGTACGGCCACCGCATCGATGAGTTGTCAAAACACTATTCGTACGTGAGTGTGTTCAAGAATTCCGGACCGGAAGCAGGCACGAGCCTCGTCCACAGCCACAGCCAACTCATCGCGACGCACACGATTCCGAAGGACGTTCGCGACAAGTGCGACGCGAGACGAAAGTTCGTCGAGTGCCCGTATTGCGCCATCATCGCGACGGAATCAAAATCAGAGCGTCGCGTAGCTGAAAATAGCGACTGGGTCGCGTTCTGCCCGTATGCCTCCCGTTTTAATGGCGAGGTCGTTTTCTTTCCAAAGCATCACATCACTTCGTTCAATCACGCAAACTATGCCACGCTCGCGCCGCTGCTCAAGAAAGTTTTGAGCAAGGTTTCTTCGTCCTACAATCTCGCGCTCACGTATTCTCCGGTTGGAGAGGACTTGCACGTGCATCTCGAGCTTTTGCCGAGAGCGAGCACGTGGGGTGGTTTTGAACTTGGCTCAGGAACCATCATCAACACGCTCGCACCCGAAGACGCGGCTGCCTATTACCGAGGCAAAGCATGAACGTCACCGTCAAGGCCGGAAAGCGAACAAAAGTCACTGAACACGCAGGTGTCTTCCTGCACGCCAATCAAAAAGGCGCGTTCGCAATTTTTGGCAACCAACAAAGCAGGTATGAAGGTGTCTTCTTCAAAACAAATCAATTCTACAAAATCATAGAATCCATTGACATTGGACAAATAACGAGTGCAACCAACGCGCTCGCGACGGTCACGCGCAACAACGTCACGACGTGGATGCCGGACGCGTCCAACGCGCTCGTGCTGGAACAGGATACGGCAAGCCAAATCACGTTGACGCTCGACGCAAAGGCGCTCTTCGACAACCGCCAGTGGGGCCGTTCGTTCGTGATGAGCGTTGAACATCGATGTCTTGTGTTTACCTGCTTGAAACGCAACGACGCAAGAGACGGACTCAAGGACGCGTCAGAATACACTCTTTATCTCGCAATCTTTGGTGAACAGCTCGGCTACCAGCCAGTTGAGCAATGGACTGAACGCTTTTACGCAGCAGACAACGCTCGCAAGTCGTGGCCGTGGTCGCGCGGCGTGTTCACTGCGGCAAAACTGCGCTGCAAGGATGTCGTGTTCGCATTCGGCACGGACAAGCATATCGCAATCGAAACCGCAATCAATGTCTACGCCAAACGCAAGCAGTTGAGAAAGGCAAAAGAAGACAGGATTGCAAAACTCATCAAAGGTTGTTCAGTTGAAGAAGCGTGCGCTTTTGCCGCGATTGACGCGTTGCGAATACCTGAAGGCTTTCGCGCGGGCTTGCCGTGGTTTGTCGACGTGTGGAGTCGTGATGAATTAGTCGCGACAAAGGCGTTATTGCTGCAAAAAGACTATGCGACCGTCAAACTTTTGCTGTGGAAACACCTTGAGGCGCTCAACGGGTGCACGTTGCTGTCCAAACCGAATGGCATCATCGCGGCGGACGTTCCTGGCTGGCTCTTTTTGCGCATTGCGGAATTGCTTGCAACGCTGGAAAAGGAACGCAAGCTCAAGACATATGTCTCGAGCAAGGATGTTGCATTTGTGGAACAAAAGTTGCGCGCCTGTCTTGATTTGTCGTTCAAAGACAACTGCAAGAATGGGCTCATCTTCAACAACGCAAAAGAGACTTGGATGGACTCGCTTGCTCGCGAAGGAGCGAGAATCGAAATCCAGGCCATGACGCTCGCGATGCTCAAATTGCTAAGTGCATTGACTGGCAAGCAAGACTTCCGCGAAATCCAACTCAAGTTAGCAACGCGCAGAGATTTTCTCAAGCACAACACACTCATAGATGGCAAGGAAGACCCTATTCTCCGCCCCAACCTCTTCCTTGCCGTCTATTTTTATCCTGCATTGCTCACGAAACAAGAATGGACGCATGCTATTGACAAGGCGCTAGACGCGTTGTGGCTTGAGTGGGGTGGACTTGCAACGATTGACACCAAGCAGTCCGCATATCAGCCCACTAGCACTGGCGAAAGCGCCGCGAGCTACCACAACGGCGACTCGTGGTTCTGGCTCAACAACATCGCGGCCATCGCGATGCACATGATTGACAAGAAGAAATACAAGAAACAGATTGACAAAATTAAACAAGCGAGTCTCGCAGAAATGTTCGAGCTCGGAATTTCAGGCCACGCAGGCGAATTAAGCAGCGCGGCGCACCTTTCGAGCGTCGGTTGTGCGGCCCAACTGTGGTCTGCTGCCACACTGCTCGAGTTGCTTCGTGTCAGATGATTTTTAAAGGATACTGCGCTTCTTGCACCTATGGGTCACGGCGAGCGCCTCGCGTATTATTATCCTATTGAGGACATCGTTACGCTGTTCCAGACGGATGGCACCATCCTTTGTCCGCGCGTGCACGCGTATCGTACGCACGGCATTCCCTTGGCGCAAGGCATCAGCATCACTCCGACGCCAACGGATCTCGCAATCCGTTTTCGTCTTGACATGAAAGAATTCAACCGCAAGACGACCGAGGCCGTTGAGCGGGGTCTTGAGCGCCTCGCGGCAGAGAATCGCAGGGCGCATCCGGGATTTGTTGCCTCTGACCAGATTCGGCCTCTCAGTCCCGGTCCGGTTTGCAACGTCAAATACGCGCAGGCCGTGCTGGAACGGACGGACAAGAAAAAAGCCAACGAGTATTGGGACGACCTTGTCGAATTGCATGTCGCAGTTCATCCTGGGAACCTGCCGTTCCCGGAAGAGATCAAGAACGCAAAGCACATTGCGTTGCTTGCGCTTTCCGAGCGAGGCGTGCTCATAGTTGAGGAGAAAAAACATTATGTTCCCTGGTCGATTCCGCTTTCGGCCATCAGGACCATCTACACGAACAATCTTGACGGCGTCAAGAGCATGGTGAAATTCGCCGAGCCAAAGCCTGAAGTGTTGAGCAAGGCCTGCCTGAAACAGCAAGGTTAAAGAAGTGTTCTTTTTATTATTATTTTTATGGACTCTATCACTCTCGACCATGAAAGCTTCAAGGCTTTGGCTGCAGAGACAAGAATCAAGATTCTGAAGTCATTGCATCATCGCAGAAAGATGCAGTCTGAGCTCGCTACTGAACTCGAAATGAAAGATCCGAGTGTGAGCGAGCACTTGTCCGCGCTCGTCAAAGCAGATTTGATTATCCGCAAGGACGACGGTCACAAGTGGAAGTATTACGAATTGACAAAGAAGGGAAAGGCCATTCTTGACCCGGAAGAGAAACGTTTTTTCATCACGCTCGCGCTGCTCGTGTTGAGCGCAGTCGGCGGCGTTGTAGGATACTTGCGTCCGTTTGTCGAGCCGTTCTTGAACCCGCAACCGGTGATGAAGGCAGCGGAAACGTTGGCCGCGCCGCTCATGGCGGAATCCACGCAGATGGCGATGGATGCAGGCGCCGAGGGAGCGCGAGCTGCCGTTCAGACCATCCACTGGGGCGTCATCGTCTATTTCTTGTGGCTGGCGCTCTTGGTGGGTGTGCTCGTTTATTCGTACTATCAGCGGAAAAAGTATTTCTTTTCGTAATTTTTGTGACAAGAATGTTGTTCTTTAGCCAAAGGAAAGATTTATTAAGTAGTAATACTTATACTACTTAAAATACTTAATTGGAGGACCATAATGGTGAACATGACCCTTGCAGTACCTGAAGAGTTGAGCCAAATGATGAAGAATCATGGCGAAATTCGGTGGAGTGAAATCGCCCGTCGTGCGCTTTGGGAACACGCGCGCAGGTTAGAACTTATGGAAAAGATTGTTGCCAAAAGTAAGTTCACGATGAAAGACGCACTGGAAATTGGAGAGAAGGTAAAGAAAGGAATGGCTCGTGCTCACGGTCTTGGATGAGATTAATCATAGACAGTAACATTATTTTTGCAGCGTTAATCAGGAACAGCACTGCGCGCAGGATATTAGCATCGGATATCTCATTCTGCGCTCCGGACACGATGCTCCGTGAAATCAGAAAACACACCGAAGAGATTTTGCAAAAATCAGGACTTGATGCAGAGAATTTTGAGCTTCTGCTCACGCTCTTTATGGAGTCAATAGAGATTGTGCCTCGTGAAGGATATGCTTCATCAGTAGATGAAGCACTGCGCATTCTCGGCAAGGAGCATATAGGCGACATCCCATTCCTTGCTTTGGCGTTCGCTATCGAGAACGACGGAATTTGGACGAATGATAAAGACTTTGAGCGCCAAAATAAAGCGAAAGTGTGGAAGACAAAAGACCTTGTTGCGCATTTAGGTATTCGTTAGAATATTTCTGAACTCTGGCAGAATTAGGGTGATTTTCCTAGATCGCATCTGATGTGTATATCTTATAGCAAATCGCATTAATTTTTGAACAAATCTTGTGCGATTCGCTATTAGGTAATAACCTTATTAAATCCGACCTTATTTATAAAAGCCAGTCTTACGGTCAAAAAGGTGATTCAAATGGAAAAAAACAATCTTCCCTGGTTCGTCGCGATTGCGGCGATACTCTTAGTGGCGTTCGTGCTGTGGCAGAACCAAGGCACGACTGAAAACACGATTTCGGTCTCTGGTTTAGGCGACTTGAAAGTCTCGCCTGACAAGGCAGACATTTGGGTGCTCGTGGAAAGCACTGGCGCGGACGCGAGCGCTGCTCAAGATACATTGAGCAAGAACACTGAAAAAGTGATTGCAGCTATCAGAGCGCAAGGCATTGTTGACAAAGACATCCAATCAACCGGATTCAACGTGTATCCGGACTATCAGTGGAATCCGGAAACCGGCGAAAGCACTGTCAAAGGCTACAGAGGCCAGCACAGCATCCAAGTCACAGTCAAGGATTTGACGAAAACTGGGGCTGTTGTTGACGCCATCGGCGGCCAGAATGGTTTGGTGCAGAGCGTGCAGTTCGGATTGACGGATGAGAAGCGCAAGTCGTATGACGACCAAGTGCGCGTGCTTGCCGTCTCGGATGCAAAGCAAAAGGCAGAATCATTGACTGAAACCGCAGGCGCACGTCTTGGTAAAGTGTTGTCCATCCAAGAGAGCGACAACTATTACCCGTGGCCGATGTACGGCCGCGACACGATGATGGCCGAAGGCGGCATGTCCAAGGCAGTCGAAGTGTTGCCGAGCGACGTGAACGTGCAGAAAACGGTGAGCATCACGTATGAGCTGAAGTGATTTTTTATAAAATCGCAGGGCGAATCAGATTCAACAAAAATAAAAGATTTTTGAGTACCAGAAATCCCTGATTTCTGAGCATATCTGTGGGATGAAGCCCGTCGTCTCATTCGGATAGTTGTGCGAGAGAAGTTAGTTAATCATCCAATGGACTTTTAATGTTACGAATATTCTTGTTTGAAACTTTTGTATAAATCAATGTAGTGCTAATATCTGAATGCCCCAGTAAATCCCTAATATATCTTATATCGGTGCCATTTTCTAATAAATGTGTTGCAAAAGAATGCCTTAATGTATGGGGAGTAATACTTTTTCTTATACCTATCTTCGTAGCTGCATTTTCTATGATTTTCTGTATTGTCCTTTGTGTATATTTGCCGTCCCTGTTTGTCAAGAAAACATATCCTTCTTTGTTAGGTGTCAGATTCATTAAACCCTCTTTAACTTTCAAAGAGAGCATTACAATCCTATCTTTCTTTCCTTTTGCTCTTT
>CAYHVU010000002.1:0-30785 GCA_964360075.1 uncultured Methanosarcinales archaeon | reverse complement strand
AACAATCAATGAGAAGGAAGACATCGCGGGCAGCAAGATGGTGAAAGCATTGGAATTCTTGAAGCGCGAACTCGAACACCACGATTTTACGTTGAAGAATGCGTGGTGGGAGTGGGACAAGAAAAAGCATGCATTATTCCTTTTGACGACAAAAGAGAAAGTTTTGTCTGCAAAGATGCTTCGCAAGGGTCCGCCGAAAGCAATGGAAAAGGACGCGAAAGCATTCAAGAAGAAGTACAAGAATGCGAAAGTCGTCAAAGGTAAGCTCGTCGCGACTGTCAAACGCCAATACAGGAAACCGCACGATGTAGTCAAGCATGCGCTCAAGAATGATTATCTCAAGGACAAACTCGTGAGCATTAGATTGCTATGAACCCACTTGATTTCATCCTTCATTTGGACAAGTATCTTGACTTGATGATTGCGACCGTTGGCGGTTGGGCGTACGCAATCCTGTTTCTTATCATTTTCGCAGAAACTGGATTGGTCATTACGCCGTTTCTGCCGGGCGATTCATTGCTATTCGCCGCCGGCGCGTTCGCCGCGCGAGGAGTGCTCAACTTTTGGTTCTTGTTGCCATTGTTCATCATCGCGGGCATACTAGGAGATACGCTCAACTATTGGATTGGAAAGAAGATTGGTCCGAAAATATTCACGCGCGATAGCGGAGTCTTCTTCCGCAAGGAACACTTGCACCGCACACAGGAGTTTTTCAACAAGTACGGCGCAAAAACTATAGTAATTGGGCGATTTTTGCCTATCATCCGTACGTTTGCGCCTTTCGTGGCTGGTATTGGTAAGATGTCTTATGGCAAATTTCTTGCGTACAACATTGTTGGCAGCATCCTGTGGGCGGGCGGTTTCACGACGCTCGGCTACTTGTTCGGGAACATTCCATTCGTCAAGGATAACTTCACGTATGTGCTGATCGTCATCATTCTGTTATCGATGGTGCCGGTCGTTTGGGAATTTGTTTATCACCATTGGCACAAGAAGCGATTTGCACAGCCGCCTGCGTAGCACCACAATCCATTTAAGATATCAATTTGGTGATTCTTCATGCACGACGTGTTCAAGCGGTTGACCAAACATCTTGAGCCTGACACGAGCATCCCGAGTGCAGTGATGCTTGGCAAGGATGGTTACAATGCAGTTCCATTTGCCTCAGAAAACTTTCACGCGATACCTTCTGCGACTCCCGCTACTATGGCATTCATAGATGGAGGCAATGCTGAGCTTTCATCAGGCCCGAATTTTTCGTTGCACTTCATCCGAACGGCTGCTGTAATCGGGAAAAAAATCGTGCAAGAAGAGGCATTCTGTCTTGTGCGCGCAGTCCAGGAAAACGGAAAGCTTGTTTATCGCACTGAACTTCTTGGTATTGAAGGAATTCGTCTGCCTACGATTGATTTGTACGAGCCTTCGCTTGCTGAAGGCAATCATCGGGTGCAGCCTTCGCGTGTCGCAGAGCTCGCGAGAACGCTCGCGGAGTTGCGTCTTGCTGCCTGGGTGATGCCAGAACTGCCTAAAGGCGCGTTCTTGGTGCGCGATGGCGACTTGCACGCACACACCCTCTACGAGCAGAATTCGTTGCGAGAACTGTACGAACGCGCGCGCATTCAAGGAGTCACAGTGGCTGGCGTCAGCAAGACGAGCATGCTATTGATGGACACTGGTCATGGCGCTTTACCTTTCTTGATGGCCAAGGGGCCAGTTACAGCCTGGTATTATCATCCTATCGCGACGAGCACGCGGCCGGACCATCAGGCAAGCGTGTGCGTTGCAAAACTGCATGCTCGTGCTCGTCATGCGTTCAGGATAGACATTCATGATGAGCATTTGCCGTTTCTCCAAGACCTTATGGTACAGTTGGCTACTGAAAGCCAGGATGCTGCCTTTCTTGGGTATCCTTATGGTTTGACTGAAGCGGACAGATATGCCCGCATCTCAGAAGACGAGCGCGCGCTGTTGCGCGCCAAGATTGAGGTCTTCTTCGGCCAGTTGAAGGCGCAGGAAGCTTCTCTGAACGCGCACGACGCGCTCAACAAGGCAGTTTAGCACTCAGGAGGAGTGATAAACACTTTTATAGCGTCCATCCCAAAGAACGCTTAGTGCGCGTATCGCACAAAAAGGAGGCTTATCCATGGATGCGAAAATCGGACATTGGGCGTTCATCGTGGGCATCTTGCTCGCCATCATCGCGGGCTTGGTTCCCCAACTGCAGACCTCTACGATTACCTGGATTCTTGTGATTCTAGGTCTTGTAGTAGGATTGCTGAACATCTCGGCGAAGGAAACGACTGAGTTCCTCGTTGCAGTGATTGCTTTGTTGATAGTGGGCAGTGCAGGCGCCATCCCGGCGCTTGGCGGCATCGTGTTGGCCATCTTGGCAAACATCGTTGCTTTGTCTGCTCCGGCCGCGTTAATCGTGGCGCTCAAGGCAGTCTACAGCTTGGCTGCAGAATAAGACTGATTTTTCTTCTTTTTTTCTATCTTTTATATCCATAAAACATAAAAAGGGATTCTTTATCGAGCCGAGTGAAGATGAGAAGTTATGACAGACGATTGGTCGCGAACCGCAATGCAGCGTCCTCACGAATTTCATTGCGTCGAGTGCTGTTATTGCTTATCGTCCTGGCACTCGCGTTGAGTTTCTTACGGTAGCTTTTCGCCAGCCGGGCGTCAACAAAGGTTGTGCACGTTCGGCAAGACGCGTGTAGACCGCAATAGGGTCCATTTCACCGTTGCGGCACATCGTGAAGTAGGCTTCCAGTCCTTGATTGCGCGGTGAATAAACACCTTCGGCAATAGCAACGGCAGTCCAAGCACGTTCAAGATCAGCAGGGTCTTCCTTGAAGACAGAAACGGCTGCCGCAATGCGGTATTCGGGAAACTTGAGGTAGTCGTCCACGGTTGCGTGGCGTAACAGGTCGCGCTTGTCTAATTCTGTCACGATGCGCTTGGGCAGCGTGGGCACGACAATTGCGGGAATGACTTCCGTAGCTTCACCAACCATGCGGCCAGTACGAGCGAACGCTTCTTAAACATTTCGCCCGCAACGTTTAAATAGCGACAACCCTGGTTTCGGTATGAAAAAAGATGGTCCGCGACGAACAGTTGGTTCTTTGGTTTGATGAGCTCTCTATTGATGATATTCCGCTCGTGGGCGGTAAGAATGCATCTCTGGGTGAGATGTATCGCACGCTTACTCCGAAAGGAGTGCGCATCCCGAATGGGTTTGCGGTTACGGCAGCTGCCTACAGATTCTTTCTCTACAAGGCAGGCATTGGAGACCAGATGAAGAGCATCTTGAAAGGACTCGACGTCCACAATATGCGGCAGTTGGCGGAGAGAGGCCGCAAGGTGCGCGAACTCATCCAACACGCAGAGTTTCCGGATGAGCTCAGGGAAGCCATCGAAGCATCCTATCACGAATTGTGCAAGGAGTACGGCGCAAATACTGACGTAGCTGTCCGAAGTTCCGCGACTGCGGAAGACTTGCCTGACGCAAGTTTCGCAGGTCAACAAGAAACGTTCCTGAACATTCGTGGCGTAGACGACCTGATGGAAGCTTGCAGACGTTGCTTTGCGAGTTTGTTTACCAATCGTGCCATTGCGTACCGTGAAGAAAAGAAATTTGACCATTTCAAAGTGTACTTGAGCATCGGCGTGCAGAAGATGGTGCGTTCTGATCGCGCGTGTTCCGGCGTATTGTTTACGCTGGACACGGAGACTGGATTTCCTGATGTTGTTTTTGTGACTTCAAGTTATGGTCTTGGCGAGAACATCGTGCAAGGCGCCGTGAATCCGGATGAGTTTTTCGTGCACAAACCCACACTGAAACAAGGCTACAAACCAATTATCAAGAAGGTGCTCGGCGAAAAGAGCATTAAAATGATTTATGCAGATGAAGGCACGAAGACCACGAAGAACGTTGATACATCAATCAATGACCGCAAAAGATTTTCTTTGACTGATGATGAAGTGCTAGAATTAGCTAATTGGGGCTGCATTATTGAGGATCATTATACAAACAAGAGAAAACATTGGAGCCCGATGGACATCGAGTGGGCGAAAGACGGTCTCACAGACAAGCTGTTCATCGTGCAAGCGCGTCCTGAAACCGTCCAGAGCAGAAAGAACAAGAGCATCATAGAAGAATACGTGCTCAAACAGAAAGGTACGCTGTTGTGTCACGGCAAGAGCGTCGGTAACAAGATTGCGGCTAGCATCGCGCAAGTCATAAAGGACGCGAAGGACATTGAACGCTTCACTCCAGGCAATATTCTCGTGACGGAAATGACTGACCCTGACTGGGTGCCGATTATGCGCGTTGCGAAAGCGATCGTGACGAACAGAGGTGGTCGAACGTGTTTCACGGGCGATACAAAAATCCTCACGGAATACGGTTTTATGACGATGAAAGAGCTTTATGATCGCGGTGACGGCTTGTGCGTGCCGTCCTTGAATCGCGAAACCATGAAGATAGAATGGAAATCCGTGCTTGCCGTCATGAAAAAAAGGGCGCAGATCATTGAAGTCGCAACATCGTTGACCGGCAGACAGTCAAACAATACGTTAAGGCTCACCCCTGATCATAAGATGATAGGCATTGCGGGCCGGGAGCTTGTGGACAAGGAGATAGGCGCGATAATCGCCGACCAGGAGCACCTTGTTGTTGCACAGCGGCTTCCTGCGCTTTCGCAATCGACGAAACAAGAACAGGAGATGGCGTACCTTGTCGGTGCCGTCAGCACTGACGGTCATGTTCACCTGACCTCACGGCACGGGGAGGTGACGTTTGTGCAGAAACCGACGCCACAAAAAGAAGAATTCATTGCAACGGTCATCAAGCATATGCATGCGGCTTCGGGTAAAAACCCATTGATACGCGAAAAACCAATGTCGCAAGGAATGATCCGTGGCAAACTCGTACAGGGCAGCGCCAATTCATATCGTTGGTTCGGCAAACAAATCGCCGAAGAGCTCACCATTCAGCAAAAACAGCTCATCCCAACACTCCTCGTGGCTGATGAGCCCCTTGCGTATCAATTTCTTGCGGGTGTGATTGATGGAGACGGCACATATAACGCAAAAGCGCATCGCGTCAGCATTTATGTCTCGAAAACCTGGCTTCTTGAGGCCGTTATTGTTGCGTGTCTGCGCGTTGGTATCGTGCCTCAGGTATCACACAATAGAACCGTCGCCAACGTGCAGATTGTCGAAAAACTTGATATAATAGGGCGCTATACCAAACGCATCAAACCATGCGGCCGAAGAATACGCATCGGCACACGTTTTTTCTCGGCGAAACAAGTGATTGGGGACATCATAGGTCATGTGAATGCAAAAGGGCAGCTCAAGCCTTATGTAAGCAATAACTTGCTGATGAGTGTCGATTGCATAGCGGAAAATGTGCTGCCTCTTGCCTCACAGCAAGAACGAGCGCAACTGCAGCGTCTGCTCGATGGTGACATCCGTCAGCAAAGAGTCTCTTTGAGCCGTGAACTTGGTGAACAAGACGTCTACAACATATCCGTTGCCGGCAACCATAATTACATCGTATTTAGCGATGCATATACGCCAATCCTCGTCAATAATTGTCATGCTGCCATTATCTCGCGCGAGCTAGGCATTCCGTGCGTTGTTGGCACGAATGACGCCACCGAGAAGATTAAGCCAGGACAGAAAGTGACAGTCAGTTGTGCCGAAGGCGAGGATGGCAACGTGTATGCGGGCTTGTTGAAGTTTGAAAAGCATGTGACGGATGCGAGCAGGTTAGCAAAACCAAAGACAAAAATCATGATGAATGTCGGCAATCCAGACGAAGCGTTCGAGTTGAGTTTCATTCCTAACGACGGCGTTGGCTTGGCTCGCGAAGAATTCATCATCAACAACAGCATCAAAATCCATCCGATGGCACTTTTGCATTTCAACAAGTTGGACGCGAACGTGAAGGCGCAGATTGAGTTGTTGACGCGTGGTTATAGTGATAAAGCGCAGTTCTTTGTCGACAAATTAGCTGAAGGCGTCGCAACGATTGCGGCCGCGTTCTATCCGAAAGACGTGATTGTGCGCATGAGCGACTTCAAGTCGAACGAATACGCTGGGTTGATTGGTGGCGCGCAGTTTGAGCCAAAAGAAGACAATCCGATGATTGGCTGGCGCGGTGCCTCTCGCTATTACAAACCAGGATATGAGGAAGGGTTTGCGTTGGAGTGCAAAGCCATGAAGAAAGTGCGTGACGAGATGGGGCTCACAAATGTCAAACTCATGATTCCATTTTGTAGGACGATTACGGAAGGTCGTAATGTGTTGTCGGTGATGGCAAAACACGGTCTTGTGCGGCACAAGCATGGGCTTGAAGTGTACGTGATGTGCGAAATCCCGAGCAATGTCATCTTGGCGGAACGTTTTGGTGAATTGTTTGACGGATTCAGCATTGGCTCGAATGATTTGACGCAGTTGACGCTTGGAGTGGATAGAGATTCAGCGCTTGTTGCTGATGTGTATGATGAACGCAATGATGCAGTCAAGGAATTGATTGCGCACGTGATTGCCGTGTGCAAGAAGATGAAGCGCAAAATCGGAATTTGCGGCCAAGCGCCTTCAGATTATCCGGAATTTGCGCAATTCCTCGTGAAACACGGCATTGACAGCATTTCATTGAATCCTGACAGCGTGATGCGCACCATTCCCAAGATTTTGCAGATGGAACGGCGATAATGGAGATTGATTCTTTATTTGAACGCGAGAAGGACCTTTCTAGCCACGTGAAGGACGTTGGAGTCGCGCTTTTGGACATAAGCGATTCTGTGAAAGACAAATTATCTCAACAAGACCAGAATGATGTGAAGGATATCTTGATTACGCTTCGCATGAATTGCGACGCGATGCTTGAAGACATAAGTAATGCTGAAGGCATTTTGAAGAAAATCAAGGCGAAGAGCGTGGAAGTACGCGGCGCCAACATTGATGTCAAGGCAACCAGAAAGCAGCTGGCGGATGTCAAGGAGGCGTTAGGCCGTTTGCGCAAGAACGCGGAAGAATTCTTGGCAGCTCGAGACCGAGAATTGGTATTCAAAGAAATGAACACTGATTATGGCGCCGTGCTTTCGGGCATTACGGAATTGATTGCGGAGAGCGGTTGATTATTCTTTAATATACTTTTTCCACCAATCAAATAGTGAGCAAATAAGGTTCCACGAAATTAGGAAAATTAGGTATTTCGTAACAAGACTGAATTTTTCAGGTTGTGCATATGAGGTAGTGTCAGGACTAATGTTGTGGATGTTGGCTTGTCTTGAAAATTTTATTGAAACATTCAGTTGCCAGAAATAAGAGAACTTTTCGCTTGAATCCTTGAACGTGCACCATTTATCGTCGATTTCAACAACACCCGTGGTACGATTGTCAACCGTCACCGTCCAAAAAATGTGCGTGAAATCATCTGCTTTACTGCCAAGATCTTCAAAACATACATCATATCTATCTAATTCAAATGGGACATCAAATACATTTTTTACCGAATTAATAAAACCTGGTTCTCGAATTTGAGCATCAGGTATGAATTTGTATGTCTCATTGTTTTCACTCATCGTTCCAAGTTCTATTCTTTCATTGAATGGAAAAAGAAAGAATATTGAGATGATTAGAGGCAAAATTAGTGTCAAGAATACTTTAAGAATAAAATGATATTTACTCATTTCTCCACAACCACAATCTTTCTCGTCAATGTTCCGTGCACGTAGTTCGTGAATTCGCCGACGATGGTCAGTTTGGATTTACGAATGAGTGTGAGATGATTGACAAAGTGCGGAAACACGATGACTGCTCGCTTTTGCAACAATTTCTTCAATTTCATCAAGAACGCAAGATAAAGCTTGTTCAAATCCTGTTTTTTCGTGTTTCTGCCATATGGAAAGTCAGTGACGACGTAATCCATTGATTTCGTGAGCTTGGTGGCGTCTGCGACAGAGAGTTTTGCCTTTAGTTTGTATTTTGCGAAGTTTTCTTGCGCCATTTCGACCATTTCTGGCAAAATATCGTAGCCAACTGCGTTCAGTCCAGAGTGTGCTACTTCAATCAGAATGCCGCCAGCGCCGCAGAACGGGTCTGTTATCGTCCCTTTCCACGCGCCTGTGAGATTTACTAACGCTCGCGCCAATCGCGGCTGCATTCCAGAAGGATGCATCGCAGGCCGCAAATGCGGTCTGCGTTCGAAGAAAGGTTTCGGGTCGATTGTGGCGAGACGTTTACCCGCAATCACGAATGTGCCGTTGAAGAAGAGTTCAAAGCGCGTCACAGGTTTTTCGAGATTTACTTTTGGGTTCTTGAGATTGCGCCAAATGATGCCGGCGAGCTTCTGCGGCGGGATTGGTGCGTGCACGTCGAGCTTGAAGTTGGTCTTGTAATACTTTTGCCACGGGAATGCGTCCATTTTACCTTCTAATTCTGTCACGTGACAGGCGAAAAGAAACTCGTGACATGAACGCGACATCGCGAGCCGTTCGTGATACGGCTTCTCGTCAGCATCAATTAGCAGAATGTCTCCAAAGCGCGTCGCTTGGGAAGGATTAGCTAAAGCGAGCACTTCAGCGGTCGCAAGTGCAAGGTCGGATTGTAAAAGCCAAAAGAATTGTTTCATTTAATGTTTCTTCAGGTCGCTTTTGGCCCATTTGTTGATGAACCACAGTACGACGAAGAACACGACGACCATAAGCGTGAAGCCTAGCTTGCTGCGGGCATAGTCCCAGTAGCTCACTGTCGCGCCGAAGGCAGTGACGACGGCTCCGAAGAAGAGTCCGATGCGAACGACTTCCATCCATGGCACGAAGATTGCAATAAGCAAAATGAGGAGGTTGAATCCGATTATGCCGGCGTACTTGTTGCCGTTGTATTCTGCGCGTGCATCGTTCCAGATTTTTTCTTCTGCACGCATGCGGGTGTTGCATTCGTTTTGCGCTTTCAATTGCGCGTCAGACATTTCTTGTTGCTCAACAGGCGTCAGCTTTTCGCTGATAGGATATGGCGGATAGCAGTTTTCGCTGGGTTGGTGCCATGAGTCGGTTCCGGTGTATTGCGGGAAAAAGACGTTCGCGCCCAAGAATACCATAGGCACGTACAAGAGTGCAATCACGAGCACGTATAATATCTTTTTCCAGTCCATACGGTCACTAGAATTCTAGTCTTTATAAGCGTTACCTCTATGCTGGCAATGAAAACGATTTGTTTTCAATATAGAGAAACATATTTAAATCAATGAATCCGTTTTCGTCGCTATGCCCCGCGGTCGGCCTGTGCGCTCCAACATTCGTCAGAACATCGTCGAGATTCTCGCAGTGATGGGCAAGGGCTATGGCTACGAAATCCACAAGGTCTACAAGGAAATCTTTCCTGAATGCACTCGTGAAGTCGTTTATTACCATCTGAAGAAAGGCATTACTTTAGGCGAGTTCGTCGTGGATGAAGTCAAGCAGGAAAAAGGCACGTATTCCTGGGGCGGCACAGTGCAAAAGACGTATTACAAGTTAGGTCTGCACGCAAAACCGAATCACGATCATCGCGTCAAGGACTTCTTTGCGAAGAAGTAGTCCAGCACCTAAATCTTTTTGAATCTTCCGATGTGCTCGGCGTGTATGGACTGTTCTATTGTTGTGGAGAAAGGAGAATATCTTCATCTCGCATTTCATGCGCCGCGCGCGCTATCTCCTGCGGAAGAGGTTGCAGTTCTCAAACAACCGGGCACGATGCGCGGGCTTTACCTTGGATGTTGTCTCGATAGCTGTCGTTGGGGTTCAGAAGTGACAGTCAAATGGGACATGACTCCGCGTGAGATGGCTGGTTTCGTCGATTATTGGATACAGCAGAATCCTGGCACGTATGCGCAGTTATTTCATAAGATTCTAGCTGGAGACAATATAAAACTTCCTTACCGTGGCGTGATTGATCATTCGCATTGTCCGCGTGATGCAAAACATAATGAGATAATCAATGACGGAGCGGGACGCATAAGGTGTGCGCATGTCGAGCACGAACGCATATCAAGTCGTGCGTATGCATTTGAAACCGAAGATTCACTGACAAAATTGTCAGTCCTTGAATACATAGACAAATTCGCGCCTGCGCTTGAACTCGTCGTGTTGCACGAACCCTGCTATGCAATCATCAAGGATTTGCGCAAACCTGTGCTTGCTCTCGAAACGGTCATAGCGCGTCTGCGGTTGCCGTCATCCATGCCGTATTATAAGGAACATTCAGAATTTCCTTTCGACGGCTGGAAGCTTGCGCATTATGTGGAGAAGTGGCATCAACAGCAGTCCGCGCCGCTGTACGAAACGGATGCGAAGTCCGCTTAATCTTTGCCAATAACCTTTCTGAAGAACCCCATCACTGAAGACAGTTCTCGTTTTGTCAAAAAGAGTCGCGTGACGACTTTCTTCCAAATCAAGCGCTGCACTTCGCGCTTTTCGTCGGACTTGAAATCGAGCTTTGCGATTGCTTCTTTCGCCATCTTCAACGCCTGCTTGATCTGCGCTTGCTCAGGTGTGTGTTGGTGGGAATTGATTTTTTCGGTGCCGAATGCGTCGTAGAGTTCGTACAAAATGATTGCGACGCTGTGGCTCAAGTTCATCGAGTCATACGCTTTGTGAGTCGGGACCGTAACGATGAAATCGCAGGCTTCAATTTCTTTGTTGCTCAAGCCAGGACCTTCAGGCCCGAATACGAGCCCGATGTTTGTTTTCTTTCCTTTTACGAGCGCAACAAGCTGTTTTGGAGTGACTGGTGTGCGAGGAATGTTGAAGTCTCTGCCTAAGACAGAAGTCGTGCCAATAAGTGTGCAGTCGTCAGGCAACTTGTCAACCACTTTTGCTTTCTGCAAAATTTCTTTCGCGTGCTTGCTTCTGCTTTGCGCTTCCTCATCAAGATGTGCACATTTTGGTCGGACAAGCACGAGTTCAGAGAACCCGAAATTGGCCATGACTCTAGCTACTGCGCCGATGTTGCCGGCGACAGCTGGTTCGACAAGGATGATGGAAATCATGACGAAAAAGTCCTGATGTGGCCTTAAAAATGTTGTGTCGCCAAGTTTTTATAGTTGGATGAGCTCGATAAGTGAATGGTGTATTATCATCAACAGGAAATCCAATTCAAGACGTACACGTATGTAAAGGGAGTGAAAACACCGCAACAAATTCTTCAGGACGTTCAAGACAATCCAACCATATCAAAAGAATTCTGCGAGCGTCTCAAATCGCTAAAACACATCACACGCGAAGATTTGGAAACACGTCTTGATTAACGCACGAACCCGATAACTAAATTCACGAGAATCATTCCCAAGACCGCGACGCTGACACCTTTCCAGATTCTGATGCCGTGAGCGTCGTCCGTGATTTTCTCCAAAATGAGTTTCAGCATCCGTCCGCCGTCAATGGGACCGAGCGGAACAAGATTGAACAGTCCGATGCCTAAGCTGAGGATGAAAATCCAGATGGCCAAGCTGACCAAGAAATAAAGGATGGCCACTCCTGCGGTGCCGTAGCGCGCGATTGCGTTCTGGTCGTATGCGGTCTCAGTATCAAAACCAATTCCGATATAGCCTCGTTCTGGATCCTGCGGATGCGCTCCAAGGACGAGCGTCTTTGTGGAATCTCCAAACTCCAATGACGCGGTTTCTCCTGGCTTGAGCCCTGTGATGGTTGTGAGAATGTTGTCGCGATCCGAGACTGGCACGCCGTTGACGCCTGTAATAGTCTGTCCAATGCGCAGTCCTGCTGTTTCTGCGGGCGAGCCCGCGTCAATTTTGTTCAGCGTCAATCCTGAAAATGTGATGAGGTTGGTGCCGAGTTCATTGATGTCAACGATTGCCGTCTTTTGCGTGAATCCTTCAGGCAAGAACGGCAGCGGAATGCCTAAGAGAAAGACCATTGCGATAGCCATGATGACATTTGCGCCAGGGCCTGCGGAAAAGACTGAGAGTTGCTGCCAGCTAGAGCGTTTTGCCATATCTTTTTCATCTGGTTCGACAAAAGCTGCCGGAATGATGGGCACGAGCGCGCCTAAAAATGCAAATCCTGAACTTTTGACGTTGATGTTGTACGAGCGCGCAACAACACCGTGCGCAAATTCGTGAATGACTGCAATGACAAAAATGCTTACAATCCAGTAGATGAACGGCACGAAAAAGACTCCTTTTGCTTCAAAGGGCAATACGGGCTGGATTCCGGGTGCGGCATCGGGAGAAATGAACAGCATGAGTGTGCTTTTGATTAGCATGTACGTGATGAGCAACATGCCTGCAAACCCGAGCACGACGCTGACCGAACCGAACGCCTTTGTGAGCCAGCGGAACTTGTTTCCGAGCCAGTCCATAAGAGAGATGCCCCACGTCGTCTTGAGCATCGCGAAGTACAGGAACGGTCCAAAAATCTTCTGAATTTCTAGCTTTGAGCGATTGAGGTACAGAATGACGGACATCACGAGAACGAATCCTATGCCGAGCCAGGTCTGGACGTCCACCATCTTTTTCGTTCTTCTTGCGGATTAGACTCTATATAAGTGTTGCGCCGCGATACCTTTTTAAACCCCTCCCTTGTCTCAAGACGAAGGTGTTGAGATGACTACCAAAGTTGTTCATGCAGGCGGCATCAAGGAAGGCAGCTACATTGTTATCGATGGGCAAGCCTGTAAGGCAGTGTCTGTCGAAACGTCGAAAACAGGCAAGCACGGCCATGCCAAGGCGCGCATCACGGCAATTGGATTGATTGACGAAAAGAAGCGAGAAATCGTGCTTCCTGCGCACGACAACGTGGACGTCCCAATCATTGATAAGATGACCGCGCAGGTCTTGAGCGTGTCAGGCGACATGGCAAATGTCATGGACGCGGAAACCTTCGAGACGTTTGATTTGAAGATTCCCGAAGATATGAAATCACAAGTGGTCGACGGATGCCAAATCGTTTATTGGGGCATCCTCGGCGAAAAGGTAATGAAGCAATTGAAGTCAAAGGCTGAAGAAGAATAACTATGGCACGATTCCCTGAAGCAGAGGCGCGGATGTTCCGCAACCGTTTTGTTTGCCGTAAATGCAAGGCTGTCATGAAGACGTCAAACATGAAAGTGCTCGCGGGCAAGGTCACTTGTCGCAATTGCCAGAGTCACGCATTCAAGACGAAGAGAAAGCGTTAATCGTTTCTAGAATCCGAAAAGTGAAAGAATGCCTGCGCGTCTTTCCACACCACTTAATCTCCGTTCCAACTGCGCCGCATTCGGAAACTTCGCTTCATCTTCTCGAAATGCAGTCGAGTGATGGCATTTTCTGCCGGGTGAACTTGAAAACTTGTGCTTCTTGTGCAGCATTTCGTGATACATCACGTACGACATGAGTTCAGGGTCTTTCGCCAAGTGCCGTGAAATCCGAATCAAGTCAGCGCCGTAATCATACTGTCCCACGGTTCTGCGTCCGTCCATCCATTCGAAATTGGGACGTTCCATGATGCCGTCGAAGAACGCGTCGTTGATGTGGTCAAAGCAAGCTTTGAGCGTGGGGTCTGTTTTAGTCTTCGGCACGGCAACGTGCACGTTGCGCAAAAATGCATGATAGAGCGTCATGTTGGTCGTGACGCGCTTGTCTTTCAGAATACGTCCAAGCAAATCTTGGATGCAGCCCATCTGGATGTCTTTCGAGACGTGACGCCACTGTTTCGACAAAGAAAGTGTGAGCGTCGTGCGACGAATCTTGATGTTTGCGTTGAAGCCTTTGAACTTCGCAGAATACTTCAACACTGGCGTGAACGGAAAGGTTTTTGCTGGATACAGTTCTGCAAACGCTTCGATTATCAAGTCAGGTTTCATTCCAGATGCGCCGCATAGCGTAAGATTGCCGCGAACTTCCCTAAATCCCGCAATTGCGCGCCTTCGCGGGTCTCAACAGAAATGATTTTTACCGTTGTCTTGTACTTTTGCGCGACGGCCTCGAATTCGTCTATCTTTTTGTCTTCGAGTGATTCAGAGATTAACAAAGTATCAACCACACCCATCTCCAACGCTTTCATTGTTTGGAATTCGCCATACGTGACCATTTCGCTTTTCGTTGCCAAAAGTTCGAAAAAGCGTTGCATGATTTTCTTCTCATCAGCAATCTCTTCAAGCGCCAAGATGTCTTGAGACCTATCAACAAGTTCTTGCAAACCGAATTCATCTGTATAGGAAATGTCTTTGACTGCGAGAATCTTCTTCTTTACGTCATTCGTGATGTAGGGACCATCAACTAATTCGTGTTTCGTTGGACCAGGACCGCCGACAAGAATGCCTTTCAGCCCTTCCATCATGAGGAACTGGTCTTTCATGTGGTCTGCGACCTTTTTGTAGTGCGCTTTTACGGCAAGCTCGCGATTTTGCTGGAATCGGTGCGCACTTTGTCCGCCAGCCTTCATCTTGCCAGGCACTTCGGAGTGTGTCTTGACTAAAGGAATGATACTTTTGCCGCGGAGGATTGCAATTGTCGCGTCGCGTGCATCCATGACTATCAGGCCGTATGCTTCTTTGTCTTGCAACAAATCCTGCAACAGTTCAGTTTTGAAGTCCTTGTCACAGCGATACAAGCGTTGATTGATTGGCACAGGAGGCTCGATGCTCCAGACGTGGACATCGGAAACGCCTTCGCGTTCAGAGATATTGCCCGAGAACGCCATGAGCCCGTTTGGCGGCGTGCGTCCAACGACTTTCAAATGCTGAATCATGCGTTCAAGTGCATCCGTCACGTTCTTGCGTGTCGAGGATGACTTGATGTTTGTCGCCGTGCCTTGCTCGTCCTGCAATTGCTGGATGACTTTAATCAAGTCATAACCTGCTGGCACCCAGACGCTGACTAGCTCAGTGTGGCGTCCTCGTTTGCCTTCGAGTTCCTTCAGGAACTTTTTGAGTTCAAAGCGTTGGTGTGCATTAAGCGTCATACAGGATTTTCTTCAAAGAAGCTATTTAAAGGTTTGCGAGAACAATATTTATAAGTAACCTCTTCTGTCCGCGAGGTATGCGAAAAGCGGTGCTGTTGATTCTCCTCGTGGTGTTCGCGATTCCTGTCTCGGCACTTTCTGTCAAGAACGCGGTTGAGTTTTTCTTTACCGATGTGACGCCTGCTGTAGTCTTGGGCGACCAGCTAAACGTAGATGATATTCTTGCGGGCAATGTTTTCATGAACGAGTTCGGCATCAAGGAATCGACAAAAGCGTCAGTAGCAGATGCAGGAAAGACACTTGTAGTCATTGGCGGCCCGTGCGCGAATCCTTTGTGGGCGACACTCTCGCCATCAGACACTTGCGATGGCTGGGATCAGCCTGAGCACGTTGCATTGATTGTCACGGTTGAGAAAGGAAGCAATGTTATAGTTCTGATTGGAGGCACCACAGGAAAAGACACTCGCGCAGCAGCTAAGCATATTGTCGAGAACTTCGGCGAAGCAGTGTTCAACAAGGATCGCGTCGTCTTGAACGTCGATGGCTTGCCGCTCGCGAATGACCAATTAATTGTGTACAAGCCAGTGGGTTCTGTTGGTGAAGGACAGTCAAGCGCGAAAGGTGACCTTATAATTGAAATTGAAAATGATGCGGGTGAGGGCACGTATGATCTTGTCGAGGCGTTGCAAAAATATATCCGTGAAGGTTTTCCGTACGCAACCGTGACTATCTTAGAACAGGATGAGGTTTCGTTGAATCTGATTGCGAACAAGATTTTCGTGAAATTTGGCGATCCTGCATTGATTTCGGTAGAAAAGGAAGCACAGTCAGGTCACGTCGTCATTGCTGCCGCTGCCGCATTCTGGATTGGAGGCCAAGGCATCGGCGTGAACGCGGACACGACGCATAATCAATTGATTCAGGAAGATTTGGAGTTTGGATAGTCTAGCACCATAATGTATTTATGCTGCACATTTTCTTCAGAACACAATGAATAGCGACGGACGCCGTTTTCACCGCACTGAAATAGCGCGCGACTGTGTCAATGCCGTAGTTGGTCAGCAAGTATTGGTGGTGGAACAACAAAAGAAGAAATTGTTAGACGTAGCTCTCGTGCTCGAAGAGCGTCTCACGCTCGGAGTGATTGTAGGACCCGTCATCGTCAGGCGTAACGACGATATCTTCAAAAATGGTATCTTCATTCCTGTCAAGGGTTTTGTGCAGAAGGGGCGTATCGACAAGTATTATGGACGCGACGATTGGGTGTTGCATAAAGGACCGATTGTACTCAATGACATCACGATGAGTGGTGTTGGCTTTTTATGGTTTGAGAATACGTTGTATAATCAGGATGGTACAAATGAAAAAGATCACAAAAGCCTTCGCATTCTAGCAGGTAATGTGCCTGTTGAGCAATATTTCCGATACAAGCATGATATGCTCTCTGCAACGTTCTGGCAGAATTATGAGCGCCGCAGTTTAGGATTGCTCACACCCACAGAGTTTGACGAGTTTGCTGCCCGCTGCCCTCACATCGATGTGAGTTATGCAAAAGCGTTGACCTTGCTCAGTCTAACCCCTCCGGAAAATCTTCGCGTTGCGCTCGCTGAAGAACAGGATCGTCTCAGAGTCACAACAATGCAGGAAATCGCGTCACTTACCGGACAGATTGGTGCGCTTGAACAGCGCATACGCGCCGCACATCAATCTGTCGGTAAAAGTGTGCTCGTTCGTACGAAAGTTGATGCATTCTTTGCGACGTATGGAGAAAGTAATGAACTGTGTTCATTGAAACCTCAATTGAAGAGGCATCTTGCTTCCGCGGTAGAACTGGGAATGCACCGCGAGCCGAGAACTTATCAGATTGGTAGCTTGACCGTTGACGGCGCAAAAACCGTGCAACGCCTGTGTGAACAGTACGGCATCAGCTAAGCGTTAGCTTTATAAACCCCCTTCAGGTTCTTCGACGTATGGGCTCACGAAGCCAAGCTTCGTGCGAAAGATTTCGGGGCCGTCTGCTAACCTGGTAGGCTTCCTGGCTTGGGACCAGGTGATCCCGGTTCGAATCCGGGCGGCCTCACCTGCTCCACAACAATAATCATCGGTGATTCTGATGCCAGAACAAAAAATCGGACTCAAGAGCGCAAAACGCTTCGGCACGCGCTACGGCGCTTCAAACAAATTGAAGGTCGCAGTCATTGAAGCCGAACAGCGCAAATGGCACATGTGCCCTTCGTGCGGCAAGACAAAGGCCGAATGGAAGAGCGTTGGAATTTTTGTATGCAAGAAGTGCGGCGCAAAATTCACCGGAAAGGCATATTCTGTTGCTAAGTCAATCACGTTCAGAGAAAAAGCCGTTGATTCGACTCCTGCGGAAATCGAAGCCTCCCAAAAGGTCGCTGAAGAAATCCGCAAGGCAGAGGAAGCATAATGGTCAAGTACGCCTGTTTCTTGTGCGGCAAACGCATTGCTGAGGATCTCTTGGGCAAACGTATCCGATGCCCGTACTGCAGCAGCAAGATGCTGTACAAGCCACGCACCACGTCGACAAAGATTAAAGCGGTGTAAGTTTCTATGACGGATGATGCCTTGCAGCGATTGCAGATGCTTGACCATCAAGCGCAGCAATTGGCTCTGCAAAGGCAGCAATTTCAAGGACAATTGTTCGAGTTGGAGAACGCGTTGAAGGAACTCGCGAGCGCGCCGATGGCGTACAAAATCATCGGCAACATCATGGTCGCTTCGGACAAAGAGACGTTGAAGAAGGATTTGGAAAGCAAGAAAGAACTTGTTGAGTTGCGCATCAAGAGCTTTGAAAAACAGGAGCATCAGTTGCGCGAAAAAGTCAAGGATTTGCAAGCGAGCATCAAGAAGTGAAACAATGGATAATTTGGGTCAAGCAATGCAATTGTTGAAGATGATGACTGATGATTCGACGTTTCCTAAAAATGCGCGGACGAAAATAGCCGGAACTATAACGATGCTTGAGACTTCAGGCAGCATGAATGTTTCAAAGGCGATGCACGAACTGGAAGCGATTTCTGATGATGTCAATATTCCGGCGCACGTGCGAACGCAGCTGTTTAGTGTTGTGAGTTTGCTTGAGATAGTGTAATCACTTCAGCAACGTCTTCTTCCGCTTGAATCTCGTCACTTCGTTCTGCGTTAAGAACGTGTTAGGAATAAACACCAGATCGCCGGTTTGCGTCTTGATTCTGGTTTCGAGCAATTTCACCGAGCGCACTTCACCCTCGATGTCTCGGACGCGGATGATGTCACCTTCTTTGACGAATCCTCGGCGATGGATTGAGACACCAGCAAAGAAATTAGGAATGGAATCCTTCAGGCTCAACAGCATGCCAGCAATCACGAGGAAGATAACGATGATGGCGAGTGAATTCGCGACGTAGGACGTCCAGCCGACCGTGTTCAAGGTCATGATTACTGCGCCGAGGTACAACAAATACTTGACAATCACGGCAATGGTTTCTTCCAGCGCGAACTTGATTTTGAACTTGCGCAGCCAGGCGTCCAGTTCGAGTTCATGCAAAATCTTGTGCAGCACGCGTTCTGCCAGTTTCGCGATGACGACGCCGATAAGTAAGATGACGACGCCAACAATGAACTTGGTGATTGCGGGCTTGACAATCGCCCATAGTGACGCAATGCTTAATGCCATGCAGATTCTACCGAAGAAGGGTTTAAAAGCTTGAGCCCTTCATCAAAACCAGAATACAACTACCACAAAGTAGTTAAAAAAGAAAAGATTTATATAGTGCTCCGAGCATAGACATGTCACAGGTTCCCATGTCATTCCACGACCATCTCACGCTCGCGTTCGCCCATTTGGACCAAGAACAGTATGCCGACGCCCTGTCGCATTTGCATAAGGCGCAAGCACTAGGAGAAAACACGAAGCTGCACGTGGGATTCGCGATGTGCTATTTTGATTCGTTCGAACAATCGCGGCTTCCCTGTCTGCTTGACCGTGCCATCGCCGAAGCAAAGAACGCAGTAGATTTGTATGACTGCCAGTTTGATTCTCAGTTCCTTCTCGCCCAATATCTTTCGACACGGTACCAGTTGGTGAAGGCGCCGGAAGACCGCGAACGGGCGGTCGAGGCGTTTCATAAGAGCAAGACGCTTGCGCATCAATGGTCGGATCTCCCTCTGAAGGAGATTGAAGGCCGCATCAACGAGCTGGTGAGCGAGATTGAGGGCGGCCGATGGAACTGACATCATTCATTACGCGCGCCCAGATTCAGGCGCGGCGCATCAGGTTTCCTGACGCGCGCTTCTATGACACGACCTTCCACGCGCCACTTGCAATCGACTATGATTTCGTCACTGGCAGGAGCGAACTGTGCCCATTCACGCCGTACGGTGGCATCCCGATTCCTGGCATGCGCGGGACGAGCGAAAGCGTAGAGGGCATTTGGCAAGGGCTGAAGCTCATCGATGGCAAAATCGATTCTGGTTATTTTTCAGGCAAAGGGCGCAAACGGTATGGTAAGGTCAAGGGTCACCAATATGGTGACCGCGTCCTTCCGATTGCAGAGGCGCGCGAAAAAATCTACATCCCGAGTTATGAGTTCATGCTCAAGGAGCGGGTGTCGCAGGAAATCCTAGAGGAAATATGCTCCCTGGCGCGTGCGGGTGAAAAACAATTCTTCTTTGATGTTGACGAGAACGCAGACCCACGAGACACGAGTTCTCCGCTTGCGCATTCGGCGGTGCTCGTGAGCATCATCAACAAGGCATTGACTAACGAATGACTGCGTCTGGTGGGATGCACGCAAGCTTGTTCTTCGCCGGCGCGAGAAGGTATTCTTCGTTCTTTTTCACGAACTTGAGGACGCGCGTGTCGCCTGCGGTCAACTGCCTGACGTTTTCAGGAGCCAAGATTTCTCCTTTCAGTTTTCTCATGTCAACGGCGATGATCTTGCCGAATGTTGCTGCACGTTTAACATCCGGCGTCAAAGAGATGAACGGCGTATCGTTGTTTGTCGGGTCAATGATATGTTTTATCACTAACTCACGTGTGTTCGGGGGCGCAGAGGGAATCCTTGCAAACAAGGGTTGGTTCGCGTGCATGATGCGGTCGTAATCGCCTTCAGATAAGCCTCGGAAGAGCACCCTGTTCCTGATGGCTTCTTTCGCTGAATACCGCAACACTTTTTTACGGAGTTTTGACGGGAGGAAGGGCGTTTCTTCGGCGAGGTGCTCGGGCAGCAGCTTTTCCGCGGCAACTATGCGGTTGATTGATTTTTCGAAACTTTGGTATTCTTCGATGTCCTCGATTGCTTGCGTGGAAAGCGCGTAGATGTCGCGTGCTTCCTTCATCAGCCGTTCAGAGCCGGGTTCTTTCTTGATGAGATTGAATTGTTCGAGATCGAGTTTTTGTATGATTTTCAGCAATGGTAATATGGCTCGCGTGTTCTGCGGGTCTTTCATCAATCGCTGCTGTGTTGCCGACGCGATGTCGATGATGCGCTGGACGGTGTCTTCAACTGTCCGCGTCTTTTTATTGAAAGGCCACACGACGTGATTCGAGAACACCATCTTTAAAAACTCTTCGTGCAGGCACCCATTGTGACCAAAATCACTGATAGGATAAAGGAAATCGAGAACGAGCTGAGTACTGCGAAGTACAACAAGGCGACCGAGCACGCGTTCGGCATTCTCAAGGCGCAGCTCGCGAAGCTGAAGGACACAGTCCAGAAGCGTTCTGGCATCGGCAAGTCTGACTCGGGCTGGTTTGTCAAGAAGTCAGGCGACGGCACGGTTGTACTTTTGGGTTTCCCAAGCGTAGGTAAATCTACGCTTTTGAATATTCTCACAGGTGCAAAATCTGCAGTTGCGGCGTATGAGTTCACCACGCTCACCGTCATTCCAGGCATGCTCGTGCACAACAAAGCAAACATCCAGATTCTGGACGTGCCTGGCATCGTTACTGGTGCGGCTTCAGGCTCAGGTAGAGGAAAGGAAGTATTGACCATGGTGCGAAACTCTGACTTGTTGCTGATATTGATTGACGCGAACCACCCCGAGCATCACCAAGCGATTCTCAAGGAAGTCTACGAGACTGGCGTGAGAATCAACCAGCAGCCACCCATAGTCAAAATCATGAAAAAATCGCGTGGCGGTTTGGACATCGGTTCGACCGTGAAATTGACTAAAATCTCGAAAGAGACAATCGCCGGGATCCTCCGTGAATTCAGAATCAACAATGCGGACGTGCTGATACGAACCGACATCACGCCGGATGACTTCATCGACGCGATTGAAGGAAACCGAAAGTACGTTCCGGCCATTACGGTCGTGAACAAGGCGGACCTTGCTTCGCAGGCGCAGCTCGAGCTTGTGAAGAAAACCATCAAGCCCGATGTGTTCATTTCCGCTGAAAAGGGTACGAACATCGCCAAGCTCAAGGACATCATTTTCAACGGGTTGCAGTTCATCCGGCTTTATCTGAAGGAAGTGAACAAAAAGCCTGACTTGGACACGCCGCTTGTCTTGAGGAAAGGTTCGACTGTCGGAACGCTGTGTGACCATCTGCACCGTGACTTCATCACGAAATTCAAGTTCGCGAAAGTATGGGGCAAGTCCGCGAAGTTCCCCGGGCAGATGTTCCGCGACGTGAACAAGCAGCTGGCTGACGGTGATATCGTTGAGATTCACTTACGATGACGGATATTAATGACCAACATTTCTTGAAAAGCGAAAAAGTCATCAAGCGGATGATAGAATTGGCTGACGTGCAGCGCGAGGATATTGTAATGGATTTAGGCGCTGGCGCTGGCGCGATTACAAAACACATTCCGGGCTGCAAGAGCATCATTGCGGTCGAGAATGATTCTGCGCTGGCGGCAAAACTGCGCAAACTCTCTTATGCGAACATCACGGTTTTAGAGGCCGACGCGATGCGCGTGCCGTTGAACGCGGATAAAATCATTTCAAATCCGCCTTTTAGTTTGCTTGAAGCCATCACGTACCATTTGTTCCGTTCGTCGTTCAAAAGAGCCGTGTTTTTGGTTCCGGTCTCGTTTGCCGAAAAGCTTGATTCTCCTGATACCGTGCTTGGATTGCTCGCAAAGGCGTTCTTCGATATCGAAATGCATGATGAAGTGGATGCTGACGCGCTTGAGCCGGCACCAGACACTTCATTGTGTCTCATTGTGTTGAACAAGAAGAATGACGCTCAAGCAGATGACTTCTTCGTGCAGCAACTGTTCTTGCAGCGCGACAAGAAGACCAAGAACGCGTTGCGCGAGACGTACGTGCGCTGGAAGAAAGGCACCAAACGGCAAGGCGAGGAGTTTGTCGAGAAATTGGATTTGCCGCTCACGATTTTGCAAAAAGACGTTCCGCACTTGGAATTTGAGGATTATGAAATCATTCTGAAGAGGATCCATGAAAAAACAGTTGAGTAAACAGGAACGAGAAGGAATTGAGCAACAATTGAGTGTGTTTAACGTGGCGTTGGACAAGAACGACCGTCTTGAGCTTGAAGAGAACGAGAAAGGCAAACAGTTGTTAATTGAAGGCGTGCCTGCTTTCTTCTTTGTTGAGGACAAACCAGTTCCGTTGTTGCGTTACTTGGCAGAGCATCCGATGTTGAAGCAAGTCGTGGTTGACATGGGCGCGGTCAAGTTTGTCGTGTCAGGCGCAGACGTCATGCGTCCAGGCATCAAGGAATTCGCGCCAAGCATTGCAAACGGCGAGCTTGTGATGGTTGTGGATATCAACAACAAGAAGCCGCTCGCGGTCGGCCGAATGCTGTTTTCAGGCGAAGAAGCACTCGCGATGCCCAGAGGCAAAATCATCAAGAACTTGCATTGGGTTGGCGACGAATTCTGGCAAGCTTAAAACCACGAACATCTTTGTAATCAGTGCATCGGCGGATATTTCTCTACATTCGGCGTGATTGCGATATAGCTCACGCCACGTTTCGTGAATTCGGATGGGAAGCTGATACGTCTGTTTTTGTTGCCGTGTTCTGCGCCGTAAATAAGCGCGGCGTGTTTAATGTTTTCAGAGTCCATCACGTCAATGAATCTTTTTGCGCCAAAGACGGTGCGGCGGTCAGTAAATCGGTCTTCTAAAAGAGGCCGCAGTGCGGTATATATTTCTTCCAGGTATGGAAGATGTTCATGGGAAAAGTAAGTGAGCCTATGCCCTTTATGAGATATTTTCCCGAGTCGTGCGAGATCAAGTATCGGCAAATTAAGGTGCCTTAATTTCTGTTCGCATCGGCGCGTGACCCAGAGATTCTTCAACGGAATACCATCGCATTCAACAGGCACTTGTGTCCCGTTGCTGGTGATATAATGTAGGACTTCATCATATCCATCTATCAGTGTCCTGAAATAAAGTCCCTCATCATATATTTTCTCTTCTTCAAGACCGATTGAGTGATATTTTTTGAATGTGTCCTGATAAGGATTTCCTGCAGTAGGATAATTCGGAGGGATGCCGCCAATGCTTGAAATGATGTGGTCTGCGATATCGTTTGGAGAAGGAGTAGTGGCGTTTGGGAATGATTCTCTTACTCGTTGGTCGATGACATCATCGAAGCTCTCGATGACTCCCTCAAAACCGGCAAGACCAACACCGAACAGCGTGTTCAGACGGTCCAATCTCTCTTTGGTAATTACATTCTCTTTCTTTTTATGATACGTCATCAAATAGAAGACAAACCGATTATCTCCTTTCTTAGCGTCATATACTGGAAAATGTTCTTTGCATTCGTCGAGAATGTCTTCAAACGTTGTTGCGGGATGCTTGCCAGAGAATACGTTGATGCCAATTATGCCTGCCGCAGTTCCAACGGTTGCGATTCCGAGCGTTTTCAGAAATTGTCTTCGTGTGAGAGTCATTGATTTATTTCACTCTTGAACCCTTTTAAATGTTTCTATTCGTTGTCACTTAAAAGTAAGAATTTTACGCATTCGCCGGCAACCTTCTTATCTTCGGCACGAAGTTCATCACGATGCCTTCTTTGACGCTGCCGCAACCGTAGAAGTCGTTTCCGCACTTGAGCAAGACGTAACCGCGCATCTCTTTCGGCGCGCTCAAGTCTTGCCCTTTGAGCCACTGCATGGCTTCTAAGTCCGTAATCTCAAGGATGTTTTTGTTCGATGATGGACCCACTAATTGGGAGCCCTCAATGCTCAGTCGTATTCCTGTTTTCCACTCGGCAAAATACAAACCTGCACTTTTGATGCGCAGCGTCTTCCAGTCGATGTTTGCGACGTCGCGGGACACCATGTAGAGATTGTTCTGGCTGTTGCGCAAGAACGCGTACTCGAGTCTGCCGGTGAAGCCGAACTGCGCTTCCAGAATCTGGTGGATTTCCTTGATTTCCTTGCTCGTCTGGATTTTCCAGGAGTCCATCAGCCATCACGCCCGGACATTAAACGCCCCACACCGGATTCTTTTCGCGCATCAACACTGCAATCTCTTTCAACAATTCTTTCTCGTCATTCGTCAATGCGTCCTTGAACTCTTTGTATGCGCGGAACTCGCGTTCAGTGATGATGCTGTACAGGACGTCGCCTTCCTTCAGTTGGCGGCCGATCGTGACATCAGGGTACGAGACGGCCACGCGCATGCCTTTCTTGGCTTCGGGAATGCTTTCTTGCTCGTGTTGTAGCGAGCGAACTTCAGTTATCTTCTCGGTGGCGTGGTTCATCAATTGCACGCCGGGCTTGAGCGTGCCGGCGAGCACGTCAGTGCCGACAACTGCCGGATTGTTCTGCCGGAACACGTAGCCCGCGACAAGTTGAATCTTGCAGGGCTTTGTCAACGCGTCCAGTCCGGCCGAGACTTGGTTGCGCTGCATGCCTGCCTTCCACGCTTCATAGTCCTCGATGAGCCGATAAATGATGGGATTGATGAAAATCTTTAGCGTGTCGTGCGTCTCCGAAGGAATGTTGAATCCAAGAATGACTTGGTGCAGGACGTCTTTTGCCGCTTGCGCATCAGAAAGGTCTTTTTTGGTGATGGGTCCGACGCTTGCTTTTTTGACCGGGATGCCTTTTTCCTGCAACAGGAAATTGAGTGCCTCAAGCGAACCGAGCGTGTCCGCCTTGATGACGAGGCCGTTTTCGGCCGTCTGCAGCGTGACTGCTTCGACGTCCTGCTGCACGAGCGTCTTGGCAACGTTCACATCGGTGGCGACCATCAACGGCATGCCTGCCTGCACCGCGTCGATGTCTGGCGCCGAAATCTTGACGCCCATGGCTGCCGTGACGCTTTTGACGCGCTTGAATTTGGTTTTCTTTTCGCGCATCTCAGCGAGCGTATCGGGAATGAGCACGGCTTTGATTTTGGTCACGATGGGCTCCCCTGAACTGCCAATCACGATGGTGTCTCCGGCATTGAGCGTGCCTTCGTAGATGATTGCGTCAAGGGTCACACCGAGCCCTTGGGTTTCCTTGACTTCCAAGACCGTGCCTTTTGCTGGTCCTGTTACGGCGTGCAACGATTTCTCCAAAAAGCGCTGCGCTACTCCGGTCAGCACCATCAACAACTCAGGAACTCCCTCTCCTGTTTTTGCAGACGTAGGAACCATCGCAATCTGCTTGGTATAATCCGAGACTCTGTCAAAGCGTTCGGCTTCAAATCCTTGCTCGAACAGCTTGCCAACGATTTCGTACAGTTTTGTCTCGAACAAACGCTGCACTTCCGGAGTCTGCGCGGCGATGTTCTTCAACAAGGAAGCATCCTTCGCGTGCCATCCTTCAAGCGTATCGACCTTGTTCAAGGCAATCATAAAGGGCGTCTTGTACTGCTTCAGGATGTTGATGCACTCAACCGTTTGCGGTTCGAGTCCTTTGGTAATGTCAATGACGAGGATAGCGATGTCTGCCATGTTGCCGCCTCGTTTGCGCAGATTGATGAACGCGGCGTGTCCGGGTGTGTCTATGAAGAGCAAGCCAGGGATGGTTAAGGTAAGCTTTAAGGTGTCTAAGAGCGTGCCGCACACTTTCTGGATGGTTTCTAAAGGAATGATGCTCGCGCCGATGGCCTGAGTGATGCCGCCTGCTTCCTTTGCTGCCACGGTTGAACCGCGTACTTTATCTAAGAGGCTGGTTTTCCCGTGGTCAACGTGGCCGAGGATGGTCACGATTGGTTGGCGCATCATGGAATATCCTCGAGAAGCCGTCTTTATATAGGTTTTCTAAGGCAAGCGCAGTAAAGAAAGAGTTGATTTTTGCTACTTGGTAGTGCTCCTAAAACCGAAAGCTTTAAATAGGGGGCTCTTCTCCCTAGGAGTAACACACTTGTTGCTCGTTAGAGCAAAAGTGAGGGGGATTTTGCAATGAAAACGAACAAACTGTTTAGCATCGTATCGTTGATGCTCTTCGCAGTCTTGGCGGCAAGCGCAGTCAGCGCAGTTCCGACAATCGACCGCGTCGAAGTCGACGACACGCAACTGAACGCGAATCAGGTTAACTACCTGTCTGTCGAAACCGGCAGCCAAATCACGGTTGATGTCTGGTTGACCTCAAATGAGGACAACGACAATATCCGCGTTGAAGCCTTTATCTCAGGCAGCGACGACAATGATGATGTCTCAGCGAAGACCTCGTTGTTCCAAGTCGAAGACAACGCAACGTACAAGAAGAGCTTGACGCTCATCTTGCCTCAGACCGCAGACGAAGACCGCTACAAGTTGCGCGTCATCGTTTCTGACAGAAACGGCCAAGAAACCGTTCAGAACTACAACCTCGTCTTCGACGAGCCGCGCCACGACCTCGCTATTGAGGACGTCATCTTCTATCCGAACGGCAATGTACAAGCAGGTCAAGCCTTCTTGAGCACTGTTCGATTGGAGAACTTCGGTCAGAAGGACGAAAACGACGTGAAAGTCATGGTCAGCATACCTGAACTCGGCATCAGCGCAACGGACTACATCAACGAAATCGAGTCCGATGACGAAGAGTCAACTGAAGAGATGTACATGCGCATCCCGAGCACTGCAAAGACGGGCACGTACCAAGTCAAGATTGACGTCTGGTACAACGACCAGCACGACACGCTCAGCAAGAGCATGAGTGTTGATGTCGACGCCTTGCCTGCTGCACCTGCTCCGGCAGTCGTGCAAGCTCCGACGACTCCGGTCATCCCGGTTGTCGCTGAGAAGAGCATATTGCGCAGTGTCCTCGAGGGAGTCCTCCTCGTCCTCGTGGGCCTCCTGGTGATCGTCGCGATCATCTTGGGCGTAAGCAAGCTTTCAAGCAACGAATAAACCAAAACCTTTTTCTTTTCTTTTTTCTTTTCTTTTTTTTTCTCAATGAACCGCTTGCGTTAGCGGGTTGAAGACCATGGGAACCTATGAACCTGTCGATTTCGAGAAAAGCCAGAACGTGCTGCTGCTGAAGAACACGCTTCCCAAGCTGAAGCCCTACAATCGCACGTGCGCCACCTCATGGGATTTCGACACGGTCAGGGAGGCGTTCGACGCGGTCCATAGGTTTGCGCACGAGCGCGCCCAGCAGGCGGTCACGCCTGATGCGGCCACGAACGAACATCAGCACCCGTTGTTCCTGCTTATCGAGCACAACGACGAGAGCGCAACGGACAGCGCGCGCAAGAGCATCGTTGGCGTCGCCTCGGGACACGACTTGGTGAGCTACATCACCGCTGAAAAGAGGCACCTGGACGAGAAGTTCGCCCGCGTTACGCAGGCGAGAAATATTCCCCGCAGGCTCTTCTTCCTGCGAGACCTGTTCCTCCATCCCGACCACGTGAGCGCGGGTGACGTGCTCATTTCTGCCATAGGGTCCCACGCCTTCAGGCAGGGCTATGACTGGCTCGTCACGCACGTGCCCCTGGGAATGAATGCGGAACTCGGCTACTTTGTCGAGAGAGGATTCGAAAAACTGTTCACGGATCGTGGCAGTCCGGTCAAGGAGACCTATCTCATCCAAAAAGGAGGGCGCACCGGAGAGGTCTGCCACGACTACTTCAGGGACTGACATGGTCAATTTTGCCTATCAAAACACGGAGCACTACAAGCGCGGTGTTGGGCTCGCCAATCACGTGCTCAAGCATCCGCAATATGTCGACATCTGGGCGCCGATGGCGCTCTTTGCCTCACCGTTGGATGAACAGCGGGGATTTCTTGAGACGATGGACGATAATGCGTCCGAACCGCTGTTGGAACGCGTCGTTGCGTATGCAGAACAGGCACCGAGTTTCGAGACGCGCACGGCAGAAGGATGTTTGGCGTATATCCTATTTTTCAAACAGCATTTCAGCAAATTCGTGAGTTCGGACAACGCAAACTCCGCATAACCTTTAAAAGTAGTCTTCTTTCTCATAGTTTGAGATGTTGAGCGACAAAGAAGCGAAAGTCCAGCTGAAATCAGAGGCATCGAAGCATCCGGACAAGTTCTACGCTACTGGCGTGCTGAAGGAGGAAGGTTTTGCTCGCGCACAGTGTAAGAAGTGTCAACGCTGGTTTTGGAGCACGAAGCATTCGGATGTCTGCGGTGACCCTGCATGCTCAGGAGGCTTCCGCTTCATCGGCAATTCACCCGCAAAATTCCAACTGGACTACATCCAGACGTGGCAGAAGTTCGCAAAACTTTTCACTTCTTGGGGCTACACCCCAATCAAGCGCTATCCTGTGGTTGCGCGTTGGAGACAAGACACTGATTTTGTGCAAGCTTCTATTTACGATTTCCAACCGTACGTTGTGACGGGCGAAGTCGCTCCTCCCGCAAACCCGTTAGTCGTGCCTCAGTTCTGTCTCAGATTCAACGACATCGATAACGTAGGTATTACGGGCGCGCACTACACAGGCTTCATCATGATTGGTCAGCATGCATTCCAGCCGCCAGAGAAATATGACCAGCCCAAATATTTCCGCGACATCCACAACTGGCTTAAGCAAGGCTTGGGTTTGAAGAACGACGACATCACGTTTCACGAGGACGCGTGGGCTGGCGGCGGAAACTCAGGGCCTTCGATGGAGTTCTTCTCAGGCGGGCTTGAGTTAGGCAATCAAGTCTATATGACTTATCAGAACACAGAACAAGGTTTCAAGCCGTTGCCGTTGAAAGTGCTCGATATGGGTATGGGTCACGAGCGCAACGCGTGGTTTTCGCAAGGCAGAAGCACGAGTTACGAGACGACATTTCCAGAGGTCATCAAGAACATGCGCAAGGTCACAGGTGTATCTATTGATGAAGACTTGATGGCGCGCTTCTTGCCGTACGCTTCCTATCTGAACACGGATGAAGTCGAGAATCTCGACACAGCGTGGAAACAGGTAGCAGACAAAGTCGGTGAGGATAAAGAGCATCTGAAAGAGAGTGTCTTGCCGCAAGCCGCGTTGTATTCGGTTGCCGAACACACGCGCTCATTGTTGTTCGCGATTGCGGATGGAGCTTTGCCCTCGAATGTAGGCGGAATGTACAATTTGCGCGTCATTTTGCGTCGAGCGTTGCAATTCATCGACAAATACCAGTGGAATGTCCATCTCGCGGATGTCGCGGCGTGGCATGCGGATTACTTGAAGCCGTTGTTTCCTGAACTGAAGGAGCATTTGGCGGAAGTGCACCAGATTCTGGATGTCGAAAAGGCAAAGTATGATGCCACGAAGCAGAAGACGTCGCAATTAATCGCGCGCGTGCTGGACAAGGAGCTCACCACGAACGACTTCGTCGAGCTGTATGACAATCAAGGTATTTCTCCTGACTTGTTGGCGTCTGAAGCAAAGAAATTGGGCAAAAAGATTACGGTGCCGGATAACTTCTTCGCGGTTCTAGCGAGCAAGCACGAAAAGAAAGAGCAAGAGCACGCCACCGTGCGAGAGGAAAAACTTGACCTCACAGATGTTGCTGACACCAAAATCAAATATTACGATGACTGGGCTGTGGTGAGCTTCAAGGCTAAAGTATTGAAGGTCATTTCGTCAAAGTATGTTATCTTGGATGAGACCTTCTTTTACCCGACGTCCGGCGGCCAACTGCATGACTGTGGCACTTTGAATCAATACCAGGTCGTTGACATTTTCAAACAAGGCAGTGTCATTGTGCATGTGCTCGACCAACCGTGCAATCTGCAATCCGGTGAAATCGTGGAAGCAAAGATTGACTTTGAAAGACGCAAACAGTTGGCGCAGCATCATACTGCCACTCACATTGTCAATGCGGCCGCCAAAAGAGTGCTGGGCAACCACATCAATCAGGCAAGTGCAAAGAAGGACATTGACAAGGCGCACATTGACATTACGCATTTCCAATTGTTGACGCCCGAAGAACTTGAAAAAGTAGAGAAAGAAGCAAACAGGATAATGCAGGAAGACATTCCGTTGCACTTGAAGATGATTGCCCGCACTGATGCAGAGCAGGCTTTTGGGATGGGTATCTATCAAGGTGGCGCTGTGCCGGGTAAGATTTTGCGTATCGTGCAGATTCCGGAAGTGGACGTGGAAGCCTGCGGAGGCACGCACTTGCACTCGACGAAAGAAACGGGCAAAATCAAGATTATCAAGGTCTCGAAAGTCAAGGATGGCGTCGTGCGTTTGACGTTCGTGGCGGGAAAGGCCGCTGAAGCAATTGAAGCTGAAGAAGGCCGCAAGCTTGACGAGCTTGCGCAATTCTTGGGTTGCCTAAAGACGCAGATCGTGCCTCGTGTTGAGGAAATCTTTGACAAGTGGAAGAAATCAAGGAAAGCGACAACGTCAGGCAAGCCGTTGGAGCCGGACTGGTTCAGGTTCGTGTCCTCAACCACGTGGAACGGGAATCACGTCGAAAAGGCAGCAGAACTCTTGCAGACGCAGCCCGAGAACATCATCAAGACGCTGCAGCG
>CAYHVU010000001.1:0-57379 GCA_964360075.1 uncultured Methanosarcinales archaeon | reverse complement strand
GAGAACACGAGCGAGAAGATGATGTAGCTCCACAACCAAGTAATCCCGAAACTTCCAATCTTGATGACCTTCGTCTTTTCATGCAGTGTAGTGATGCTTTTGATGCTGCCGTCATTCACTACCATCAAAGGGTCGATGTAGCTGCGCGCTTCGCTGATGCGGATTTCTTTTGTGTAGCTCTGATTATTGAAAGAAAATCCAACGGGATAGATTCCTTCTGCGGCGCCTTTGAGCGTGAAAATGGCGTTGCCATCAGTCACGGTCTTTGTTGCGTCGCCTGTCAGTTCAAGTCCGTCCGGCGCGAGCACGCTGATTTCGCCCACTACAGTCTTGTCGAATGCAATATTCATCGTGAATTCTTGTCCTGGATGAATAGGTTCGAATGCAAAATGCGCATTGAGCCAACCGAAAACAAGGATGATAGGCAAAAACGTGAACAGCATTGGCTTGAAGCTGTGCGTCATGTACTTCAGATTCGTCTCCATAGCTTTCTTGTTCACGTCCATCATCGCGCTAGGGTTGTGCTTGAGCTCTTTCATTTGTTGCTGGAATGCCTTTAGTTCGTCTTTCAAATCCTTCATCAAGCTCTGGTTGGTTGTGTATTTGTAAACGAGTGTGATGAACAGTGAGAGTGCAACTGACAATAACAGAATGCTCATGAACGGTGAGAAGCTCAGCATCCAGCCGAGTGAAAAATTCAAGACAGGATCAAGAAAAGAAAACCAAGCCACTATTCACCACCCATAAATTTGCGCATCATCGGATTCATATCCATCATGTGTTGGCGTGCAATGTCTTCGTAAAGACGGTAGATAATCATGACTGTGAGCAACAAACCCGTGCCATTGGTTAGCGCGCCTGAGACGTCCGCAATAGCCGCCAGGAAACCTACTGTGATTGCGCCCATAACCGTCAACGGATAAATGTAACGGTCCAACACACGTTCCAAGACACGCTCGTCGCGGCGGAAGCCTGGAATCTGTAAACCCGAAGCCATCATTTGTTTTGCTTGGCTGCGTGAGTCCATGCCTGATGTTTGTACCCAGAAGAGCGAGAACACGACTGCACCAACAATGAGAAATATGACATAGGTAATTGAGTGGGCAATATCAGAAAATTGGATGCTGCCTTTGATTAACGAACCGACTATGTTCTGGGGCGTCAACCACAGCGCAAGACCTGAGGTAGGTGTGCCGTTCAAGAACGTACCCAACAAAGGATAACCCCAATTCTGCAAAAGATTACCCCATAGCTGCAGGTTCGCGAGCAACGCAGAGACGAGAATGACTGGCATGTTGCTAGTGTAGACAAAATTCAATGGCCAACGGATGCCGTAACCTCTCACGCGCCCAAAAGATAGCGGAATCTCGACTTTCATTGCCTGCAGATAGACCGCAATCACGAACACGACAATCGTTGAAATCAACCCGGCAAGCATCAAGCCAGCGCCTTGCGGGTCGCCAGCCAACAAGCTCTGAACGAGCGCAGGAATGGCTCCTGTGGCGATGCCTGGTGTGGTGGGTGACGGCAGCGGTGACAATGCACGGATGAAAAGACTTTGAGAGACTCCTGCCGCTATGAAGAGCGAAATACCTGAACCAAAACCCCATTTGCTCACAAGCTGATCCATGAGCATGACGAGAAATCCACCTAGGAAAAGTTGCAGAATCAAGAGCCACTGAATTTGGAGATATAACGCCGTGCCCGCTAGTTCAGGCGCGGGCGCAAGACCGCCCATGAACACGTAAATGATTGCTTCAAAGATGATGAATGCGACAGAGGTGAGCTGTTGGATGCCCTGAAATTTTTTCTTGCCTTCGTGCGTAGTGAGATCGAACTTCAGGATGCCCGCGCCGTTGAGCAATTGCAGTACGATGCTAGCAGTAACAAGCGGGCCGATACCTAAGCTGAGAATGCTGCCGAAGCTTGCGCCCAAGATAATAGAAATGAACTCGAAGCGTTGCAACGCGTTCGCGCCCAATCCGAAAAGTGGAACTAGCGAGAGCGCAAAGAACAAAATTAGGGTGATTGTAGTCCACTTCAGCTTTTCCTTGAACGAAAGCTTCTTCTGAAGCGGCCCTGCGACTTCAGGAATACGCTCGACGAGCGCGTCGAGAATACTCATGCACTTACTGTGACGGTACCGCCAGCAGCCTTCACCTTTTCAACAGCTCTCTCCGATGCCGATGCGATGGTGATAATAAGTTTCTTGCTCACGCGACCTTCGCTCAAAAGTTTGGTGTAGCCTAGTTTGCCCAAATTGATGGCCGCGGCATTACTTGTGCCGGTTGCATGTTTGCCAGTAAGCCACTCGGATAAGTGCATTTCCACATCCTTGAGATTGATTGCGTGTTCGAACGCCTGATGGTTGTGCGCAATAAATCCGTGCTTGCCGAAAACTCGGTCAGCATAACTCGGTTTCTTTGCATCTGCCTTTTTGCCAGAACCTGCGTTGCCGGCTCCGCCTTTATTGCCAGAGCCTCTGTGAAGTCTGCCCCAGCCGTGCGTGCGAGACCCTCGCTGACGTTGCACTTTTCTGCGCTTGTGGAGCACCATTAAATCATCCTCATGATTAACTCATTAATATCTTTGCCTCGGTAACCAAGCACACCACCTACTTTGTAAGGCAGCTTGATGCCCTTGCGTTCGAGTCCTTTCGTTGGAACGTGCAAGCGAAAGACGTGTTTCTTTGGCCCTAGCCGCTTTGTCTCTAACGCCCGCGCAGTTTCGTCTGAAATTTCACCCCAAGTAATGAAAGAGTTTACTTTGCGGATCATTCCGCGGTAGCTTGATGTATCTGGAACGATGACGCAGGAATTGCGCGACTTGAGATTCAAGCAGTCGAGCGTGTCTACCATCTGCGTGCTCATCTTTGGCGCGCCGCGAATACGTATGAGCGCGAGGAGCCCTTTGTGTTCGGCCTTCGTCTCAGGCTTGGCTCCTGCGCTTGCCGTGCGTGGCGCGCTTGGAGTTCCCGTTTTCGTATTTTTTTTAGCGTCTGTCATGTTACTTGATCATTCCATCGTGCACGCCGAGCTTGTCTTCGGTATCGTGCGCAATCTTGGTTGTTGCTAGTTTCTTGAGTGCGAGCATGCAGGCACGCGCGAGATTGTGCGTGTTGCGAGTTTGGCCAAACGTCTTGCTCCAGACGTCCTTGAATCCTGCGAGCGCGAGCATCTTTGCGCAGTTCGGTTCTATAATAAGACCCTTGCCTTTCGGCGCAGGGATGAGTCTGATGATTGCAGAGCCTGATTTACCTTCGACTGTAAAAGGCACGCTGTGTGGCGTCTTGCAGTTGCATTCCCAACTGCCGCAGCCGCGCTTGATCTTGATGATGCCGAGCTTTGCGTTGCGCATTGCCTTTTCGCGCGCTGGAACAGTATCCTTTCCCTTTCCCATACCTAAGCCAACAAAACCGTTGCGGTTGCCTGCAATGGCCATGACGCCGAAACTAGGCTTGTTTCCTTCTGGCGACTTCTTTTGGGTTTGTCGGAAGATTCTTTTCTGGCCGCCACCGAACTTCCCTTTTGATTGGCCGATGAACAACAAATCTGTTTCAAGGTTCGGAAGTAGGATGTCGATGATTTGAGCTTCGAGGATTGGCGTGCCTTTGTCTAGCAACGGGCCAAGGTCCTTAATCTCTCCACTTTTCACTTTCATGCCAATGCTCGTCTTTGGTATCCAGCCTGCGATATCAAATGAACCTGGCTTAGGCTTGACAACCTCCTCTTCAGCAGGCGCGACAATAACGTCTTTCTCAACTTCGAGCTTTTCGACTTCTTCCACGGGCGTGGCTTCTACTTTTGGTTCTTGTTTTGGCATAGGATCAGCTCATGAGTTTCTTCTTGATGTCATCAAAGTGTTGCGGCAACTGTTCTGGTGGCAGTCCGTTTTTTGTATATAATGTGAATTGGTGCGGGTGCTTCTTTGCGTCCTTCTTTACGTGCACGGCCCAGGCCGCGATGTGTTCTCCTCGGAGACGCTTTATGTCAGGCGCGATGGCCGCGTCGAACGGAATCTGCAAGCCACCATCAATTGCGCCTTTGATTGTGGCGTAAAGTTTGTTACCCTTGACGCTTGGGTACATACCCAAATCAGCGATGGCCTTAGTGATTTTCTTGGCTTTTGCTTTCTTTGCAAGCAAGATGCCGCATAGGTACGCTGCACTGAGGTTGTCAGTGCCGGCTTTCCAGCCGTGCTTGGCTAGTTCGCGCGTGTGCGCGCTGACAAGTACTTTGTCGCCTTCAGGCGAATAATCAATGAGTTGCATGCTAAGGTGGCGCAAGGATTTTCTTACCACCATGCGCGCAGTATGAGACCGCAAGAGCGTCAAGCGCTTGCGATAGTCAGTGCGTTCCTCGCGCTTTCTGCGGAATGGAACGACATAGTTTAGTCCAGTTGCCATTTTATTTCTTCAGGAACAGGTTCTGTTCCTCTGAGTAGACCTTGATGTGGCGTGTGCTTCTGAAGAAGCCGCCTTTTGCCTTTGCATACAAATCCTTGAATGTTTCAATGGTGATGTGCTTGTTGTCGCGCATACGCTTCAACAAATCACGCTGTGCGCGGATGCGTGATATCCACGTTTCTTTTCTTGGCGTGCGCGCAGTGGCTTTTCCCTTGCGGCTACCGATGCCTCTGCGTCTTCCTCGTTTGCGTTGTTCTTGTCTAGCGCGTGCACGGACTTTCGAGCCGCCATAAAGCGCATTCTTTGTGATGAGCCCTTGCGCAATGAGTCTGCGAACGTCTGCCTTTGTGATTGAGCCCTTGATTTCGTCCAGCTTGTCAGGATTGACCCAGACTCGGATCGGCGAGCATTTCAAAATTTTTCCTGCAAGTCGTTTTTGGAGCATCATTGTTTGCTGGTGATGACCTTCTCAGCCTCACGTTTCTCCTGTTCTTTCTTTTCTTCTTGATTAGCTTGCTGTTCTGGTTTTGCTTTCGGAGCAATATTCTCGGGCTGTTTCGTGGCAGTTTTTGTGTGCTTTCTCTTTGCTAGACTGTCCTTGACTGTCTGCACGAACTTTGCGCCGTCCTTGATGTTGAGTACTCTGATTGATTTTGAGTGTGCCTTGGTAATGATGTCGATGCGTTTGCGGTTGCCGACTGTTGCAGCGATTATGATGCCATGAGTTTTGCCGTTGATACTTTCAAGTGTAATGGTTGATGCAACGAGCACAGGCATCAATCCTGATTTGTGCATGCCGCGCACGAGCGCGGGCGAACCATAGCCTCGCGTAGGTAAGTGGCCGTGGCCATGCATGTGTCTGCGCAACTTGCTGTCCATACCTTTCGGCTTGCGCCAAACGAGCGAGAGGCGCTTCTTCTTGTGCCAGTCCTGACGCACAAAGCGCGGACGCTTCTTGCGTTGGTTGTTTCTGATTTCGAGGAGTTTCTTTATATCCGTCATTTTATTCGACCTTCACGCCGCATTTTTCAGTCATGTGAATTCCATCCTGGAACACTCTGCGGTCTACGTGCGTGATTCTTGAGAGCTGTTCGATGTCGCTGGCAGTGTTGCCGGCAAGTTCAAGGTCAGGAGATTCAACTGTGATGTCCTGGCCGGTAATCTTGACTGTTACCCCATCTCTGATCTTGATTGTGCGCGGCACTTTTTCGCCGAACAAGTTTTTGATCGTGAAATCTTTGCCTTGCAATGTTACGTTCATCGGGAAGTGGCTTGAGCATACCTTGAGCTTGTAGACCCACGGCTGTTGTACTCCTTTGACCATGTTTCGCACGTGCGCGACGAGCGTGTTGATGGCTGTCTTTTCGCGCTTGGTGCCTTTCTTGGCCGACAACGCGAGCATGCTTCCTTCAACTTTTACTTTGATGCTGGGAGCGGTCAGCTTGCGCTTGACTTCTCCCTTAGGACCTTTAACTGTAATGATAAAGTTGATTGCGCTGGCGGTCACGCCACTTGGCAATTCCACTGTATCGTTCATGTCGAGTTTCATTTTAGTAGCAGTACGCGACGAGTCTTCCGCCGTAGTTGTGTTTTTTCGCTTCTTCGTGCGTCATCATGCCATGCGAAGTGCTGACGATGAGCATGCCGACGTTTTTTGCCGGCAAGTAGCGCTTTTCGAACTTTTCGTATTCTTGCATGGTTACCGCGAACCTTGGCTTGATGACGCCGCACTTGTTGATTTTGCCGAGCAAGTGCACCTTGAGCGCGCCGCCGCGTGCTTCCGAAGCTAGCTCTGCTTGACCCATATAACCGTGCATGTTGAACAGCTCAAGGACTTTCTTGATTGTCTTGCTGACTGGCATGACAAGACATTCTTTGCGTCCAATCTTCTCGAAATTCTGAATCTTGGACAATGCGGTTGCGAGTGTGTCGTTTAACATTGTTTCATCCGTATTTTTTGAATCCTATTTTTTGCGCAATCTGGCGGAAGCATTGCCTGCAGAGATTAAGGCCGTACTTGTTGTTGTGACCTCGGTGCTGGCCGCAGCGCTGGCACTTGACGGTTGTCTGACCAGTCGTGCGCTTCTTCGGCGCATTGTGCTTCATGTACTTCTGCAACTTGATTGGCTTGACTTTCAATTGTTTGAACGCCTTTTGCCAGTCGCTCGTTGTCATGATTCACCTGCCAGTTTGATACCGAATGCGTCCTTCATGAACGTGATTGCTTCCTGCTTTGTTACTCGCTGACTCTTGCCGATGCGTGCGCGGTGCAAGCTTCTGCGCTTGACGCGATAGCCTGGCTTTTCAAGCGTGATGCACGCTTGCAAGCCCATGACCCCAATTGTCGGGTCGTACTTGGCGCCCTCGACATCGATGTGTTCGTGAATACCGAACGACACGGTGCCGGAGGTGTCAAAGTTACCGTCTTTGAGCGTGAATTCCTTTGCCTTCAACAGGCGTTTGAGCATTTGGTTTGCGGCGTCCTTGCGCAGCGTGAGCATGCAACCGATCGGCAAGCCAGGTCGGAGACCCCAAGTTGGGATTCTTTTCTGGGTCACGGTCGTCACTGGCTGAATTCCGGTCAGAGACTTGAGCACGTGGATTGCCTTTTCAAGCCGTGCCTGCTCTTTGCCAGCGCCAATATTAAGCGTTAGCTTCTCTATCCGTGGTTGTTGCATTGGGTTCATGGGATTACGTAAGTGTGTTCTTTATGCGTCTCGGACGTGGTGTCGTTCACCGCAAACTTGACCATGCTGCCTTCTACAGATGTGACTTTCACAGTGTGACCGACATAACGGCCAGAGGTAATGAGCGCCTTTGCGCCTGATTCGAGTTTGAGATGTTTGGTGATGTCTTGTTTCGGTATGCCAAGCACGAGCGTGTCTCCGACTTTGTAGCTGTCCTTTGCGACAAGAATGTTTCTGCCGTCGATAAGGTTCAACTGCATCTTGCCGCCCGGAACCAGGTGCTTGCCCGTGATTTTGCACGGCTTGTGTTTGGTGTCCTTTGTGGGGTTGATTACGATGCGACCTTTGAGATCGATGCTGATTAGGAATGCCTGCTTCATCACAGGAATTTCAATCGTGTCGAACAAACCAACTGCAAATCTTGGATCAGTTACGCGACGTCCGTCGACGATGATTTCGTTGGCGAGCATGGCTTTCTTGATCTCTCTCGCGACCTTTGCGACGCCCAGCTGCTTCAAGACGTTGCCGATAGGCAACGCACGATCGAGAGGGTGTGCGCCTGGATTCGGCTTGCTGATGTACGCGCGGATTTTGCGGTCAATCATCCACGAAGGCGGCGCCGCGTTTCTCTTGAGGTATTCGCTGTTGCTCATGCTTTCACCGTGAATCTGCGTTTGTCTGTGCTTTCCAGTTCTGTAATGATGACGTTACTCGGATGAATGGGATACATTGCTTTGCTTCCGTCTCTCTTGGATTGTTCGACGCCCGTAATATACAGTCTGCTTTCACGAATGTCAACGCGTTCAACCTTGCCTGATTTCTTTCTGAACTGACCACGGAGCACGGTGACCTTATCACCTGTGCGGACCGTGATGCTGCGCGTTTTGTGCTTGCCACGCAATTCCTTACTCAAATGCGCAGCCAGGAATTGGCGCTTCACGTGCAACGGGGCCTCTCGAGCGTACGAGCGCTGTTTTCTCGGCTTCACGCTTCCTTTCCAATGGGCGGACCAGCTCATGTTACACAATCACGCTCGCGAGTTTTGAAACTAAAGGCCAGCGTTCTGCGACTTCTCTTGCGATTGGTCCTTTGATCATGGTGCCTTTCGGGTTACCATCTCTATCTTTGAGAATGACTGCTGCATTGTCTTCGAACTTAACCCGTGTGCCGTCCAATCTGCGGAATTCTTTCTTCTGGCGCACGATGACGGCGAACACAACTTGCTTTCGCATTTCTGGCTTGCCTGACTTGACGCTGCCCATGATGATATCCGCAATTGCAGCTTCAGGATAACGCCCCTTGACCGTCTTGTGTCGCAATACGGTTATAATCTTGAGGATTTTTGCGCCTGAATTATCGCACACGTCCAACCAAGTGCCGTGCGGCAATGCTCGCGTTGCGCGCGCCTTGATGGGCTTCATTGCGTTCCCTCAGGAGCCGCAACTTTTTCAGCTGGCTTCTTTTCTGTCTTTTGTTTCGCTTCCTCGAGCAATTCTTCGCGAGCCATGAAAGATCTGTTCTGGCCGAGGATTTCGAGGATGACAAAGGTTTTTGTCTTGCTCAACGGTCGCGATTCCTGAATTTTTACCAGGTCGCCCTTCTTTGCGCTGAAACAGTCAGGATTGTGAGCTTTTACGCGCGAACGCTCGGTGGCAGTACGCTCGTACTTGTGGATATATCTTGTGCGGGGCCATTCGACCGTAGCCGTGCGCTGCATCTTGCTTTCGATGACTGTGCCGACGAACGTACGTCCGTGAGTCTTGACACTACCATGGATTGCGCAATGCGCGTCTGTGCACGTTATTTGTTTTGTCATATTCTTTCCTTTGTTATTTGACGATGATCATCTCGGGCGCGAAGCCCAGCTCAACAAGGATATCTTTGACTCGGTTGCGGTGATCGCCTTGGAGTTCGACTTTTCCATCCTTGACTGTCCCGCCGCACGCGAGTTTTTCCTTGAGCTTGGACGCGACGTCCTTGATATCAATCTCCTTTTGATCGATACCAGCAACCACTGTGTAGTTCTTGTTGAACTTCTTCTTTTCGAGCTGAACCTCGATGGTCTGCGATTCCTTGGCAATGCTTTCGCAAACGCACAGGTCTTTCGGAAGCCCGCACGTCTCGCACATGTCAGTCATTGCTTAGGTCGTACCTCTTGTGGTTGTTTCTGTGAGTGTGATGCTGCTAGTTTTGCAACTGGCTTGACAACCGCTTCCGGTTTCTTTGATTTTTCATTTCTGATTGTGAGGATTTGCGCTAGCGTGCGTTTGCTTCTGCGGATTTCGCCTGGGTTCTTCGGCGGCGTGCCCGTCGAGACTTGGCCGTAGAGCTTCAGCAGGTTCTTCCGCAGCTCCTGCTCTTTCGCAGCAAGCTCAGGTTCACTCAGTACTCGGAGTTCCTTGGCTTTCATCAGTTTTCACTTCGTCTGGTTTGCGGCGTCCGCCCTTTCGTTTTTCTTTCGGTTCGGGCGCAACAGGGCGTTCAAGCGGTTCCTTGCGCACTTCTACGTCATCCGGAAGCGCAAGATCAGGCGGCATGATGCGGACTTGGATGCCGATTGTGCCAGTTTTGAGTTGCGCGTTCGCGTATGCCTTGAGGACGCCTGTGATTGCGATTTGACCTGATTTCTTCATGTAGCCCTTTGCAAAGCGCCAGCGTTTTGCGCGTGCGCTCGGAAGTTTGCCCGTCATCGTGACTTCGATACCTAAAGCACCTGCATTTATGGCATCCTGAAGCACTTTGTGGCCTACTGCTTTGAATTTTTGACTACCGAATCTTTCGAGCGTGCTCGCGATGCGTTCTGCAACAATCTGTGCGTCAAGGTCAGGCTTCTCGATTTCGCTGATTTCAATTTGAGGATTTTCAAGGTTAAACTTTTTCTTGAGCGCGCTGGTGAGCTTCTTGATGTTCTCTCCTTTTCTCCCGACAACGAGTCCGGGTCGGCTGGCGAAAATGATGATTTTCTCGCCGAGAGGCGTACGCACCATTTTAGTGCTACTGTGACCAACATTCTTGAGCGTGAATGAGACATATTCCATGATTGCGCGTTCCTTTACTCGTTCTGCAACGAATTTGCGTTCAATCATTTCTTTGCCTCTTGTTTCTTTTCTGCTTTCTTCACTTGAACGAGCACGATTTCGATGTGAGTCCTGCGTGCGGCTCCGCCAGTGCGTCCTTGACCGCGCGTCGTGGGACCCTGCTGGGCTGCTGCGTGATGAATGACTAGGTCTGCGCTGTTCAATCCCTTGAATTGGGCGTTTGCTTCAGCACTCGCGATGACGCCAAGCACTTCTTTGCAGGCCTTGACTGGATATCTGCCGACGGCCATGCCTGGTTTGTGCGCGGTTTCTTTGTAATGACGAAACATCGGGACGGCGCGCTTCATCGCAAGCACATCTTGCAATGCGCGCTTGGCTTTCGCGACAGGCATACCTTTGACAAATCTGCACACTTGCGTGCTCGTCTTGGTTGAGATAGGCAAGCTATGGCTGACTGCCTTTGCCATGTGTTCAGTGATTTCAGTGGAGTAGCCGTATGCCATTATCTCACGCTCAATGCCGAGCTAGACCTTGTTGCGCCGATACCAGGCGCGGAGTGCTCGACCTTCTTCGTTGTTACGGAGAATTCTCCCAGACGGTGGCCGAGCATGTCCTTCTCGATTGTCACCGGCTGGAATTCCTTGCCGTTGTGGACCTTGATGATTTTGCCTACGAATGATGGCATGATGACGAGGTCTCTGCAGTGCGTCTCGAGCGTGGCCTGACCGCGCGTCAAATTCTTGATAAACGTCTTTTGCGCTTCAGTGAATCCACGCTTCAGGGTGCGGCGTTGGCGCGACGGAATGAGCTTCATGAATTCATCCGTGCTCAACTTGCTCACCTGTTCCCAGGTTTTTCCGTAAAACATGAATTCTTTTGCCATCAGATGTTCCGCCATCTGGAGGCGAACACTACACGAGAGCCTTGCAGTCCCTCAGCAGCCTGATTCCAGCTTGTTTGTTTCATCTTAGTTCTTCCTGCCCGTTCTGCGAGCGCCGATTTTACCTACCTTTCTGCCGGGTGGTGCGTGTGGTGATTGTACCTTGTTCTTGCCCTTGCGCGAAGTACGTTTGTTACCAAACGGATGGTCAACTGCGTTCTGCGCAGCTGCCGAAGGGTTAGGCCATCTCTTGTTTCTGTTTCTGCGATGAAAGTGCATCTTTCCTGCCTTGAGGAATGGCTTCTCTGTGCGACCTGCGCCTGCAATTACGCCGATGATGGCGCGGCAGTTAGGACTGAATGCTCGCTGCTTCTTGCTAGGCAGCATGATCATGATTGAAGTTTCGCTCTTGGTGATGACGCGAGCGCACGTTCCAGATGTGCGGCAGTATTTTCCGCCGTCTCCAGGGTGGCTTTCGACGTTGAAGATTGCTGTGCCTTCAGGAATATCTTTGAGCGAGAGCGTATTGCCTGCCTTGTTTTCTGCACCAGGACCGACAGTGATGATGTCGCCGACTTTCAATCCTTCTGCGGCTTGAACTAGCACGGTTTCGTTCGGGTACTGCACTTTTGCCAAAGGCGCGAGGTGGCCTGGGCATTTGATGAAATCAATTACGGTTCCCATGCGGAGTTCAGGATTCAGCGACGCGTGGCGAGTTTCACCAGCGTACGCAAAGCTTCGTGCGCGGTAGTTTGGGCCTCCACGTCCTCGTGCTTGCTGGATGAGGTTCTTTCCCATTTTACATCAGCCCCAAATTTGTTGCGATATCGATTGCAGGGGTTTCCTTTGCAAAGCGCACGTATGCGCGCTTCCGGCTATTGTGGATGTTCGTGCGCACGGCGAGCACTTTTGCGGTGAATTGCTTTTCGACAGCTTCCTTGATGTCAAATTTCGTTGCTTTGATGTCGACAATGAAAACGAGCGTGTTCGCAGATTCCATCATACGGATGCATTTTTCTGTCGCCAATGGATGCTTTATAACATTCATGCGTACAACTTCTCCTTTTCCATTTTGTCGATGGCGGCTGCCGTGAAAAGTGTGAGCCTGCCTGGTACTGCACCTGGCGCGAGCAACTCTGCGTTAAGTTGGCTGACTGCGACGACATCGATGCCTGCGATGTTACGCGCGCTGTTGACAAGCTTGCACGCGCCGCTTACTACAATCAACGGGCCGACTTTCTTTTGGTAACGTCTACCGCGCATTTTGCCCATACCCGCGCGCACAGTTTTCTGTGCAGAACGTTCGAGTTCTGCGGTGAGCTTCAATTTTTCGAAAGCATCGAAGACTTGTTTTGTGTTTTCAAATGATTCGAAGCTCGTATCGATTATAAATGGGTAATTATCGGGAATGCGGTGGCCGTGCATTTTCACGACATTCTTGTCGACCGTCGCCGCAATTGCGCTGCGGATTGCTTTCTTGCGTTCTTTCGTATTAATGTCCTTGCTCCAGTCTTTATCAGAGCCTGGCGGGAATGAACGTCTTCCGCCCACTGTGCCGGGTGCGAACGCACCAACCCAGTGCATACGCGTGCCGTTTCTGCTCATCGTCTTTCTTGGCACGCGCGAAATACCGTGACCGTACGAACATTTGTAATCTCTGCGTCTGCGCGAAAGTTTTGCGGCTGATTTCTTACCTGCGCGAGGGTCTGCGCCATAGCACTGGCGTCGGTTGGCTTGTACGACCTCAACTGCGCGCTTGATCATATCCGGCCTTACTGGTTCAGAGAACTGTTCTGGCAACTTCTTCTTACCTATGCTCTCGTTTTTTGCGTTGAGGATGTTGAGTTCCATTTTATTGTTTGCTCGTCAAGCTCACGTACGTAATTGCCGGGGCCTGTTTCGGAACGCGATGGTTCGGTCTAATTGGATGTGTGAACGTGATGAGTCTTTTTGCTGGACCGCCAGTGCTGCCTTTAACGAGTACGTATGCGCTCAAGATATTGCCGTAGCGCTTGAATCCGCCCTTGAGCGCGATTTCTGCAGGGTTTGCGCCGATCTTCAAAAGCCACTTGTTGATTTCGGTGCGCGTGTGCATACCATGTTGACCTGAATGTGCGACGCTCCACGATCTGTTTGAGCCCCAGCCACCCAAGCTACCTGGGCCTCTGATTGTTTTTTGTGATTTATGACTACGAACGTCGACGCCGAAACGAGGAACCGGACCTTGATTACCGCGCCCGGTCGTGACCGAATGAATATCGAGTTGGTTGCCTTCTGCAAACACGTCGCTGACAGCAACGTCCTTGCCTAGCATGTTCTTCGCGTACGCAAGCTTTTCGTCAACTTTGCTACCGCCGATTGAGAGTTCGATTATCTCAGGAGTTTTCTTGAGCTTGATGCTGTGCGGTTGTGTTGCTGCGAGAAGACGGATATCGACGAGACCTTCTGTTTTGAGCGAGTCGATGGAGTGCGGCGTTTTCGGCGCCGCGAACAATCTTTGAACATATTTATCGAGAGAAGGAGCAAGGATGGTTGTGGAAATGCGTTTGCCGCCGTAAGCATCGGCATATGCATTGACGCCAATGATTTTCATCGGCGGACACTCGATAACTGTTACTGGGAACGGAATTTCTTCGCCCTTAGTGATTGAGTTCGGGCGATTGTCAGCGATGACGACGTGAGTCATACCTGCTTTGTAGCCGGCAAAACCCAATGGCTTGACTTCCTTGACTTGCGCCCACGTGCGGACTCTAGCATGCATTCTACTGGCGCGCTGACGCGGCCAAAACTGCATTGATCCTCGACGTGGGTTTCGTGTGCGTGGCATAGATGTTCCGAGCCGCTTTTGAGAAGTCAGTGCGATTCACAGACTCTGTACTGAAAAGCGGTCTTTCCAGGCTTGTCCTTCGAGGCTACCGTCGGTAGACTCGCGCTATAGAATGCGGCTGGGGGTTCTTTATAAATCTTGCTGTGGCGTTTCCGATGGAATGGAGGCTGTTTCTGGTTCTTTTTGTTCTTTTCTGTTAGTCTTATTAACATTAGGCTTCTTTTCGTTCTCTTCTCGGTCTCTATTTATAAGCCAGGCCTTTCTTGTAGAGTAACTCACAGGATTCTTGATGCGGTTGCATAAATTGTCAGGTTTGCACACGCCAAGCTCTTCGTAGAACGAACGACAATTAGATGGGAGCGCCACTTTCTTTGCTTGCTTATGATAACGCACATGACCTTCAATTATTGTGTCTCTCAAAGGTTCTGGATTCTTTGTGTTCCAGGTCTTGAGCTCTTCCAAAATCTTGTCGTACTCCCAGCCTACACTTCTGTAGAAGTTTACTAGAATAAACAGCGCGCGCTTCTTTCCGTCTTTGAGGCCTTGCCTAATGAGTTGAATGCACGGCGGGAAGAGAGTTTCTGCAAGTGCAGTTTGGGGAATGTCAAACTCTTTTCGCGGTCTGTATGCGTCGCGTTCTTCTTTTGCGTTAGTTTCTTTTGCGACAAAGTCGAATGCGTTTACGAGCAATTGTCTGGCCTCACCTGCGTTTGTGTGCGTACGGTCAAGATAAATTCTTGTTGGCTGCACTTGTTCAGGGATTGCTTCAGATTTGTCGAAGGCAAGCAATCGCGCAGGATCAATAGGAATGCTGACGAGCCCTGATTTTTCATTGAACGAATACGGCATACGATACAAGTGCCGAGGCGCGATGAGTACTGTGTCTATGGTGAGTACTTTGAACGGGTCGAATTTTGCGTCTTTCACGAGTTCATCGTGCGATTTCTTGACGCGAGCCATGATAGTTGCGATATCGTGGAACGCGAGCAACTGTTTTGTGAGTTCTGGTTTGATGAGGTTCGCGAGATATGCCGCGATTTTTCTCGGACCATCCGGAAACCAGTCCTTAATTGGTTTGTCGTGGATTGTCGACGGAAAACTCTCAAATGGAACTGCAATGTGGAAGCCGTGATTGCCAGAGAATTTCACGAAAATCGACTCAATGCCGTGATACTTTAGTGCCTGCACGAGCAAGTCTGCTGCGATTTGACTGTACTTTAGTTCAGGACAGTCGATGTCAAGCACCAAGTCCCAGCCTTTTCTTAATGCGTCGAGCTCTTGCCGCGGTGCGCCTGTCGTGACCTGCATCGGGTTGAGCCAGAGCTCTTCAGAGCAATGGAAGCTCGTTGCGCCGCGCTTTACGTGTTCAAGCACGTCTTGCGGATATTGTAGCGTATCTGGGCGCTTACCATAGCCCTCGCCTGCGTAGCTTACTGCAATTTCCTTATCTTGTGCTGCTTCAACAAGCGCTTGCTGGATTTCAGGGCGCTTATAATATTGCAACAAGGTGCTGAGATGTATCATGTTCCCCCTATTTATGGTGGACACTCAAACCTTATATAATTGTTGCGCGCATGTCCAGTGCATGCTTGATCCCGCGAAGTGTAGCAACACGAGCGGTGCAGGAGAATGCCATGCATTCGACTAGCACTGCGGAATTGACCAAATGGGTGAATAATTTGCTTGCGGCGCAACCTTTGATAATCGTTGAAGGACGCAAGGACGCAGCTGCTTTGCGAGCACTTGGTCTAAAGCGCATTGTGACACTCTCGAAACCAATTTACGCGGTCGTTGAGGACGTTGCTGCTGAAACACGCGCTGCAGTGATTCTGACTGATCTTGATCCGAAAGGGAAGGAGTTGTATGGTGCATTGAGCGAAGGATTGCGCAGGAATGGTGTGCTTGTCGACGACGGTTTCAGGAAATTCCTTCTCAGGCACACTCCTGTAACGCACATTGAAGGACTGGCGACATACATGACTACTCTCGGCATCCATAATCCTTAAGAAGACAGAAAGGCAGGAATTCTTTATGTGGAACCAAATCAAAACAGTGCTGTTGTTAGGTGTGCTTGCTGGAATGATGCTCGCCGTCGGAGGGCTGTTTTGGGGCAGAACTGGATTGACAATTGCGCTCGTGCTCGCGCTGGGAATGAATTTAATCACGTATTTCTTCTCTGACAAAATTGTGTTGGCAATCTATCGCGCGAAAGAAGCGCGCAAAAGTGAGTATCCTGCATTGCATCGCATGATTGAGGAGTTGTCGCGCGAAGCAGATATACCGAAACCAAGAATTTACATTATTCCTACAGAGACTCCGAACGCGTTCGCGACAGGCAGGAACCCAAAACATGCTGTTGTCGCAGCCACCGAAGGCATTTTGAAGCTTTTGTCCGAGAAAGAGTTGCGTGGCGTGATGGCGCATGAGCTCGGGCATGTTAAGAACCGCGATATCCTGATTACGACGATTGCTGCCACGATTGCTGCAGTCATTAGTTATGCTGCAATGATGGCGCGTTATGCCGCGATATTCGGCGGTTCTAATGACAGAAACAATAACGGCGGACAACTCATAGGCTTGATTGTGCTGACAATCCTCGCGCCTCTCGTCGCGCTAATCGTGCAACTGGCAATTAGCCGCGCACGAGAATACCAGGCAGACGTGACTGGCGCGCATTTATGCAAAGATCCGCACTCACTTGCGCATGCTTTGGAGAAAATCCATGATGGTGTCAAGAAGCATCCGATGCGCTTCGGGCATCCAGCAACGAGCTCGCTCTTTATCGCGAATCCTTTCACTGCTGACTTCTTCGTGACGCTGCTCTCGACGCATCCGCCAATGGCCGAACGCGTGCGACGGTTGAAGGAGATGAGGGTTTAGGCAAACTTCAGCACAATCGCGCCGATAAGAACACAGATGAGTCCAATGACTTTTTGCGCGCGGTGTTCTTTCTCGCCAAACAAAAACATACTGAGCAATACGGCAATGACGGTCCCTAACTGCAACAACGGATATACCAACGTCGCATCCGCAAGCTGATATGCTTTCAATGCTAAGAAATACGTCGCAGTTGCGAGGGTGATTGTGATGATGGCAGGCATGCCCGTGAATTTTAGTAAGTGCGTTACTTCAGGATATTTCTTGGGTAGTGCGGAAAGCAACACGATGCCCGGAACAAGATACACAATAAAGCCGTACGTTTCAGGCGCAAAATACGTGAGTGCATGCTTGTCAATAATGACGGCGGCAGCACCAAGCAGAGCGTGGAATAAGGTCCACAAAACATCAGGCTCAAGAAATCTCCCGAGCTTCCGTTCAGGATGAAACACTGCGACCGTCATACCCACAAAAATGATGGCCGTGCCGATGAGTTTTTGTGTCGTGAATACCTCTCCAAGAAAAATCATTCCGAACAGCAGCGTCCAGATGAGTTTGGACTGATGCAACGGTTCCTTGATGGACACTTCCGCTTTCTTAATACTCAAATAGACCGTTAAAGACATAACCATCCATACCGCACAACCTGCAGCAAGCGCAAGCCAGGCAGCGTTTGAGGTAGGAAACGCCAAAGAGTTCCACGCAAACGGAAGGAACAGCAGTGCCGCGAGAAATTGCGTCACGATCGCGAACGAATAGACGGATGTCCTCACCGCGACAAACCGGTCAAGGATTTTCTTCGTCGCACTTGCAACGATGGCGAGTGCGATGTAGATGAACGCGGGTTGCATGACAAACAATGAGAACGGGCACTTTTAAGCTTATCCGACAAGTTCGCGACGATATTGACGTTCTGAAACATTCACTGTTTCATGCAGCGTCAGACAGAACGATTGCAGGTTGCGCTTGCGTTCTGGAGAAAGCGTGTCGTAGTCTTGGAGTTCTGCCGCGAACAGGCTGAATCGCATGAGCACGTGGTTTGCTTGACGTGTTGACTCTTGTTGTTCTTCACTCAGCGCATGCCAAAATGAGATATAATCCGTGATGCTCACAAAACAGTCCTTATTGTCAGGATACGCATCTGCAATCTTTCCCGGCACGCGCGCTTCTTCCACAACGCGCTGCAGCAAAGGAATTGCATCGCGTGTGTGTTTCATGCCTGACTTGCTGCCGACGCGTTCGAAGTCCATGAACAATGCTGCGCTCAAGAGCAATCCGGAAAGATCCTGCTGATGCGTCCATTCCTTGGTGTTCGCAGGCTTGTAATCGAACGAATAAAATTCCTTTCCATTGACTTGTCGTGGCATGAAGTCTTTGCCACAGTTCAACCTTAAAAAGATGTAGATGCCAGACTGTTCATTTCAAATATTCCTTATCCGTAATCTCCTTCATCCCCTGTGCCTTCTTCTCACCCACACCCGCGACTTTCTGCAAATCTTCGACAGATGCATTCACAATATTTTTGACCGAGCCGAAGTGTTGCAACAACTCTTTTGCCAAATTCAGACCAATATTCGGGAAACAAGAAATCAAGTATTCCTGCGATTCTTGCAATGTCATTGGTTTCTTGCTCGCGTGCGGAGAAAAGTCGTGCTTGTCATCTGATTGCTCTCGCTTTGCAATCATGAAAAGCATTGCTGCTGTGTCTTTCGCGTCTTTTGTTCTTAGAACAGGAATGCCGTAGCTCACAGTGATGGTCGCAAGCATGCCGCGAATTGCGTTCGCGTGCACATTCCGCAACGCGTACAAATCTTCCGTGCCTTCAATGATAATCATGGGACGAATGTAGCTATCCTTTAACTGCTTGAGCTGCTCAAGCAATCTGCCGTCGACAATGCTGTCAACGAAGTCTTGCGCAGTCTTGAATTCAACCCCAACACGGTCGCTCAAGACATAGTCGGCGCACTGCAGCATTTCCAATTTCAAATCTGCATTTAGTTCGACTAATTCTTTGACAACGCCCGAAGCCTTTTCGCGATAGTCAGCGTATACTTTTATCTTTTCTTGAGGTTCGTAAGTCGCAATAGTCTTTTGCGGCTCGAACGTCATGGTCTGCATTGTTTTCAATATTTGATGCATCTGGCGTTCCTTGTGCTTTGCGCTGTACGAGAAAGCCTCATCGCGCGTGCCTTTCGTCATTAACATAATGACTTTGCCCTTATCATGTCTGCCTGTGCGTCCTCTGCGCTGGATAGTGCGGATTGCCGAAGGAATAGGCTCGTAGAATACGACAGCATCAACATTAGGAATGTCCAGGCCTTCTTCTGCAACAGACGTTGCAATCAAGACATTGAACAATCCATCGCGGAACTGCTGCAACATTTCAATCTGCTGTTTCTGGCTCAATCCAGTTGTCTTTTTCTTTGCTTGACCAACGAAAATCTCGGAAAGAGAGCCTTTTGCGTGCTCGAGTGCATCTTTGATTGCGACTGCAGTATCACGGTATTGCGTGAAAATAATGAATTTCGCAAATTTGTTCGCGGCAAATTCTTCTTCCATAATTGTTTTCAATGCCGTGAGCTTAGGATGCTCGATATGTTGTTCGCGCAACTGCGTTAAGTGATAGTTTGCGCTCTTGAATGAAGCATCCGCTATTAAATTCTTGACTGCTTTTGATTTCCCTGCGCGGCCTTCCTCGAACACTTTGCGCATGTATGCGTCGAGCGACGCGACACATTGCGTCTCGAGCAATTCAAGCGCGTGCTGTGCCTTGATGATTTCTGCGGTGATTGAAATGGCGCGCCACGTGTCGACATCTTGCTCGCCAGTGGTCATCTGCTGCCGTAAATCAGCCTGTAGTTCGAGCAGTTCACGCTTGCTGATGAAGTTGATGCTCTTAGTCATGCCCATGCGTTTTATTTCAACGAGCTTTGACTTGATGCAGCTGTTGAGATAGTACTGGATTTTCTTGAATCCATCCGGCAAATCAAGCTTCACCCATTCGACAACAGTTTCTTGCACATATGGTTTTACGTCAGGGTCGTCAGGCGTGCGCACTTCGACTGCATCAATAAACAAGTTCTGGCAGACTTCCTCAATCTTGAGCGTTTCTGAGCCGGGTGAGGCAGTGAGCGCAAGAATTTTCGGGAAGTTCGCGCGCTTGTTATATTGTTTTGCGAGAAACACGTAACTGTAGTCACCAGTTGCGCGGTGCGCCTCGTCAAAAATCATCAACGAGACATTTTGCAGCGAAATCGCGTTGCTGATGACATCATTTTCGATTCCTTGCGGTGTCGCAAAGATGAGCTGCAAATCAGTCCACTGACGCGCTCGATCTGCAGGAGCCGTGTCGCCCGTAAATAACGCGCATTTCTCTTCCTCAATTTTGAAACTCTTCAGGAAAGTCTGCAAATGCTGTTCTGCCAACGGTTTTGTGGGCGCGAGGAAGACAATTTTTGAGTTTGGGAAGATATGCAGACGTTGCGCTGCGAGCATCATCGCGATTGCGGTCTTTCCAAGCCCGGTTGGGAGCACGACAAGAGCATTCTTGCCAACGCACGTGTTGAGAATGGTTTCTTGGTAGCGCCTTGGCTCGAACCCCTTTATCATGCACTGCACCGTGGTCTTGTTGCTTTTAAAGAAATCGCGAGGATGTCCAGTGGTTAGTGAAGTCCGTAATCATGCCCCGCACATAGAATCTTGAAGTTGTATTGCGCTAACTTGTTCAGTGAATCCTGCATTTTGCTCGGAATGCTTGACGGCAAATCAGTTCTGCCAATACCAACAGGAAAGATAGTGTCGCCTGAAAACAATATTTTCTCGGACGCACAAAACAAGCAAATGCTCCCGACAGTGTGCCCCGGAGTGTGGATGATTTCGAGCTCAGGCAGTTGCGCGTCTTCCGCCGGATGCAGTCCTCGCGTAGCCACTTTTTCCGCGAGGCGTGGATCGAGCACTGTACCGTTCGGATCTTTTCTGAATTGTTCAATCTCTGCGCGTGACGCCCATAGTTTCGCGTTCGGAAACAAATCAATGTTTGCGCAATGGTCAAGATGCAGATGCGTCAACACAACATCAGTTATTTTTGAAAAGTCAACCACTTTCGACAAAAACATTTCAAGTTTCGGGCGCTCGGCACGGCTGCTCGTGTCAATGATGATTTTGCGCTCAAAATCAAGAAAGTATGCGTTGCCTTCAGCAGGAACTTTCCAGACACGCGCGCTAATACGCTGTACCGTGAATGAGTTTTCTGTCGTGGGCATAGTAGCTTACCAGCATACCAACGACAAGAAGGATGATAAGTAGTTTGCGGTCGGCCACTTGGACGCCTAAGAGAAATCCCATGACGAAGCCGAGAATAATGGTGATGATGGAGCCGCGCATACGTTGCTTGTACTGCCACAGCATCCTGCCGAGCAATAATCCGAATGCAACAGCCACAACATAACTAGTCTGAGGATTATCAATCCACAACGTCAACAAGAAACCGAGCAACAACAAAAAGAACGTCCAATATTCAGCCCAGAGCTGCGACGTCTTGAGATCTAGCCCCATGAGCGTTCCAGCCAGACGTAAAAGACGCTTACGCTTGCCAAGCCGAGCGCGATTGCCCATAGCCAGGAATAGACCCCTTGACTTAAGAGGAAGATGTATCCGAGCACGCAGCCTGCAATGAGCGCATACAGGACCCGCGACGCGAATACAATTCTACTCCCATCAAGCGGTGGCAATGGAAGCAGGTTCCATGCAGCAAACGCAAGGCTCGTGACAAAGAACTGGTTTACTATTTCTGACGGCAACGGAATTGGCGTGTACAGCTCAATCGATTTCACAATACCCGCTAGCAAGATGTTTGCGGCAGGACCCATCAAGGCAATCATGGCAAAATCCTTCACTTGAGGGCCATAACGGTAGCGTCCGAGACGATGGATGTTCAATGCTGAAATGAATGTGCCCGTGAGCCCGAGGATTGCGAACTGGCCGCGCGAGAGAATTGTCGTGACGAATGCGATTCCCGCGCCATACCACCAAATTTTGTGCTCCACTTTCAATCCTTGGCGTAATCCCCACAAGCGCTGCGCAAAGTGATGAACGCTCAAAATGACCCATGACATCACGACCGCGATCAAGAGATTAGCAAGCCCAACCCAAAGATCGAATTCAACAGTGCCCCATTTGTTCCACGAAATCGTGAATGCAAGAATGATGACTGAAAGCCAGAACTCGCGAGTCTCGACTGCAGAAAAAGGCGCATAGCGCTTGATTTTGTCGATAAAATCGCGGGGCATACGTTCGTCTTCCTCTTTTGATTTAAATAGTTTTGTGAAGTAAGCGTTCCATCTCTTCGACGTGACCGGCGCCAACGATAGCAAGAATGCGTTTTTCAGGGTTTGCGCGCAACAACGAATACAAACGATTTGCCATCACGTGATTCCTCTCCGTGACAAGCACACGGTAAACGTTCGGATAGCTCACTTTTACCTGTCCGATGAGTTTTTCCAGCACTTGCTGTGTAGGCACAGTACGCAAATCAAAATCAGGCTTTTTGCGTGAAAATACGCCTGCAAACACATCCCACACAAACCTGAACTTTTCTTTCCACGTGAGCGCCTTCGAGAAACGTTTGAGCGTGATGCTGATTTCTTGATCAATGAGCGCGATCGGAATCTTTTTTTCGCGCGCCAAGCGCACAGCGGTGAGCATTTCAGCGCCAGGCGCCACGCCAACGTGCTTGCCGAGCTTTTTTTCGGCCCAGCTTCCGAGTTGCGCGAACATCCACCCTTTGATTCCAACACGCGCCATGTCCCGCAAGCGAATCTTCTGTTTTTGCGGGTTCAATAATGATTCTAGGCGCCCTCTGTCCAATTCAAGCGCAATAATGTCGGGTTTGCCCTCCTCAATAGCCTTTCTGACCTCATTTAGACTCTGTTTGGCAATATGGGACGTTCCGAGAAGGGTGAGCATACAGCATTCAAGACGCAAAATCTTTAAATACTTACGCACGGCAAAGAACTCACCCGCAAGGAGGTAGCCCGATGTTAAAGATGAAGAAAATGATTGAGACCTATGATATGAAGGTCTTCACGGATTCTGGCGATTACTTTGGCGACATAGAGGAAGCCATGCTGACGCCTACGAAAGTGTACGGTTGGCGTGTTCGCGCAACGAAGAACTCGTTCCTGAGCAAGGTCCTAGGCAGCGCAAAGGGCGTTGTCGTGCCGCATCAGCTAGTGAAGGCTGTTGGCGATATCATGATTATTGCTCGCTCTGCAGTGCCCGCGTATTCGCCTGAAGACGGCGAAGAAACAGCGTAATCTTTTTTATACTTTTTTTGGGGGGCTATTGACTAGCGCACTGCTCGTTCAATGGTAGGATCTTCCGCATAACTGAACCCGGCTCATAATGATTACGTTTAAATATCTGAACAGTTTTCAAAGTTTGTGAAACACAAGAATCAAATTATTGATTTGCTTCATCAAGGTCAATCAATCAATAAAATCTCCAAACGTCTCAATATTGGCAAATCAACTATTTATTATCATTACAAAAAAATCAATGGGAAAAAGAACAAACCAATTTCGTTTCATTTTGAGAACAATAATGAACTCGGGGAGTTTTTAGGTATATTTGCCGGAGATGGACATTATCATTGTTCCAAAAACTATCAACACATTATCCAGATATATGCGGGAGCATATGAAACTGGATATCGTCGCTATCTCGAGGAAACTTTAACACGTTGGTTCGGGAAAAAACCGCGAATTTATCATACGCTGTACAAAGGAAAGCCATCTTGTTACACGTTCACATATTATTCAAAAACCATTCGCGAACTTATTGCAAAATATTTAATTTGGGAAGGTAAGAAAACGTACACGGTCCGATTAGTTAAACTCGATAAAAATAATCATGAGTTTAACTTGGGGTTTTTACGAGGACTTATAGACACTGATGGAAGTTACTATGCTCCTAAACGGCGCATATCTTTTTCAACCGTTTCTCCCAGATTGGCGCATAATGCGTTAATGATTATTCATCAGTCTTGTCATTTAAACCCATTTATGGACAAATGGGAAAAAATAGGAAAGGCAGATATCTACACACTCACACTCCACGGAAAAAATACCACAAGATTCTTAGACTGGGTGCGTCCGAACAACCCGAATAAAGCACTTGTCGTCTAATGGTAAGATACGAGCTTCCCACGAAAAACGTCGGAAAAAGCTTGGAATCCGGGTCCGATTCCCGGCAGGTGCATTATGCTAAAAACTGCTTGTGTCTTTCGTGAACGTAGACCTGAGGATGGTATTCGCGTTTGTACGATGAGCCGGCTAACTGATGAAACTTGGCTTAATCCTGAACGCGAACTCGCAAAAGGAGCGGGGATTGATTATTGGGTACGTTGTCTTTCGCCACCAGAAAAATCTGTTGGGCAGTACTATCGTGGGCGGCTCACATTTGAGGATTTGATGGATATCTACCGAACCCATCTCGCAAAACCTGAATTGCGAGAGGAGCTAGTCCATTGGAGCATGCGTGCGCTCAAAGAGAATGTCACCCTGACTTGTTATGAGTTTACACCTGAAAAATGTCACCGTCGCATTCTCGTGCAAGAATGCAAACTCTTGGTTCCTGCGCTTGAAATCTTAATTGAATGATGAGTTTTCAATAAGCACATCATAAATCAAAGGGCGTTTTGTCGTTTCGCGTTTCACTTCTGCGCTTCTTCCACAGTTATAGCCAAGGATTCTAGCCCGCGACGTAATGCTTGACGTTCCGCGATTTTATCGTGCGTGTGTGGGCAAATTATCCAGCGCTTGTCTCCGGGCGCATCAGGATTTGCGAAAATGATTGAGAGCTTTGGAAATTTCGTGAGCTCCTGCCAGTGTTCGATGACGTGGTTGAGATTGTGTTTAGTGTTCAGCATGACGAGCACGCCGTTGAGTTCAGTCTTCATTCGTTTGAAAAATTCTTCAGGAGAGAAATGTGGCATCACCAGATAGTGCTGCGTGCCGTCTTTCTTGATGACTGCGAATGTCCAGCCGCCTTCGTCGCGCACAATGTTGACAATGCTTTTCGCGAGCAAATCTTTGTTCCTCACGTACTGCTCAAGCCATTCAGTGAGTGTTTCGTGTGCATTCATGGCTGTTTTTCTGGAATTCTGCTTATTAAGCTTTTCTCTTTTCCATACCAGTATACTAAAACGTAACATTTATATATTGAATCATGCTCAAAAGTGTGAGAAAATCGAGTTCAAAAGGAAGGTGAAAAGTATGACTGCCGACGGCGAATTAGTAATGAGAAAAATGGTGAATGCGCTCGCTCAGAGTAGCGCAGAATTGCTCAAGCAGAGCGAAAATGTGGAAAATTTCAAGCGCATCGTGCCCAGTTTGCTGGACAAAGGCCTTGACAACATCAATCTCAATATGTTCTCAGAAGAAATGCGTGTCGGGCTGCTCAACGCCATGGGCGACGAATACGCGCGCAAAGGCAAGCTGCCAGAAGCAATCAAGGCATTTATTCTCGCAGGCAACAAAGCAAAGCTCGTCACAATCGGACTTGATTATGAACGCGTCGGGCTGTTCTCGAGCGCAATAGATGCATACAGGCTCGCGGACGCAACAGACAAACTGCTCAAGCTCGGCAACAAATGTCTCGAAGATGGCAGAATTGCAGACTCGGTCAAGGCCTTCAGGCTCGTAGGAAATGTCGAGAAGCTCGTCAAAGTCGGAGAGGACTGCTTGGACAAGGGCAAATGGGACTACGCAATCGAAGTGTTCTCTGCAGTTGGCAACAAAGTCAAGCTCGCGGCCGTTGGCGACAAAGCATTGCAGGACAACCAAATAGGTTATGCCGCAAAAGCATATGAACTTTCCGAAGACAAGGACAAGCTCAATCTACTCGGCGACACGTGCTTGCGTCAAGGACTGCTCAGCACGGCGCTCCAAGCGTACACGAGCTCAGGCAACAACGTGATGATACAGTTCATCAAGGAAAACTTCCGCCAATAAAATGGACAAATGCATCAAGCATAACAAGGAACTTGTATCTGGCTGCATGTGGTGCGGCAAGCGTTTGTGCGATTTCTGCATCGCGCGCAAGGAAGGACTGAAAGCATATTGCGAAAAGTGCGCGCAACAGCTAGGACCTCCGCGAAGGAGTATTCCTGCAGTCGTAACACGACAGGAAGTGCCAATCATCGAGCGCAGGACAACTCCGAGAATCGACAAGGAGGGCTATTTTGATTTCACCATGGTGAGACCATGAATGTGAATGATGTCGCTAAAATCAATGACATGATGAAGAATCTGCAGAAGCACGGCATGGCGACCACTGCGCCTGAGGCGTTCCAGCAGGCGCAAGAAATCGTCTGTGACGCGCCGAAGAAGGTCGTGACGCTAACGCAGAACGAGAAAGGAGGAATCGAAGTGGAAACAGTGCAAGTACCCGGAAGCGCGCTCATCGAGAGCCGCGTTAACCTACTCTTAGATATGAACGGCAAAAAGATTGATGGACAGTTCCAGACGGTGCGCGACACAATCGCGGCATTAGCCATGGAAATTGAGCGTTTGAAGTTCGAGCTCAAGAAATTTCAGGACACGAAAGCCAAAGTTGTGCATGTCGTGCAGGAAACGCAAAAATCGCTCAAGGCCGAAGAAAAACCGGTGCATCCGCGCCAAGGCAACTACCAGCCAGGTGATGTCGCAATTGACAAAATGTTCTATTTCGGCCACAAGTGATCCCTGGTCCCAAAAGGAGCTTGATGGCATTCTTTCAGATGACCCGCCACAAACAGAACGTTCCGTTCTGTTGTGCCAAGAGGACAGAGTCCTCTGGCACCAGAGAACTTCGTTCTCTTGGTGCAGCAGAACCTACTGGATTCTGCTTGCATCTGGAGGCGAAAAAGACTCGCGGGATTTTCAATCCCGCAAATCGACCCTGCGTAACATTTAAAAGCGCCTTTCAGCCGACGTCCGTATCCTCGCGGGGATGCGCGCAGAAAACGTTCTGCGGACACCCCCGCGCTACGCGGGGATATCGAAGCGGTCAAACGAGTTCGCCTCAAGAGCGAATGGCTTAGGCCTTCGCAGGTTCGAATCCTGCTCCCCGCATCATGAAACAGCAATTTCCACCAGGTGTTGAAGTCGTGCCAGTTGGCGGCACAGGAGAAGTCGGCAAGAACATGACTGCGGTTAGAGTGGACGATGAAGTCTTCATCTTTGACATCGGCCTGCACATGCCTAACTACATCAAATTTACTGAAGATGATTCTGGTGACTTGAGCAAGCTGAACGTCGAGGCGTTGCGCAAAGCAGGTGCTATCCCTGATGACAACAGCATTAAGCCATGGCGCAAAAACGTCAAAGCAATCTTTGTCGGTCATGCGCACTTGGACCATATCGGCGCCGTTCCATTTCTAGCGGGCAATTACGATTGTCCAATCATTGCGAGTCCGTACAGCATTTCGCTGCTGAAAATCGTGCTCAGGGATGAAAAGATTCAGCTCCGCAACAAGCTCACGCCATTGAACCCGAATGGCATCATGAAAATAACACCGCACGTGACGGTAGAATTCGTGCACGTCACGCATAGCATTCCGCAAAGCGTCATGATTGCGCTGCACACGAAGTACGGCATCATTCTGTATGCTACTGATTTCAAGTTCGACAATAATCCGATTCTCGGCAAACCGCCGCACTATGAATGTCTGAAAAGGCTCGGCGACAAGGGGGTGTTGCTCACCATCTGCGACACACTTTACGTCAACAGATCCGGGAAGATGCCTTCGGAAGTTGTTGCGCGCGAAATGCTACGTGACGCAATGCTTGGCGTAGACAACCGCGGAAAAGCGATAGTCATTACGACATATAGCAGCCACATTGCACGCCTGAAAAGCATTATTGAATTCGGCAAACAAACCAAAAGAAAAATAGTATTTTTGGGAAGAAGCCTCTCGAAGTATGTGCAGGCAGCCGAGGATATTGATCTCGTCAACTTTTCAAAATCTGGCGTCGAAATTGTGAAGTATGGCGGTCAGGTGAAGCGCAAGTTCAAGGAAATCATGGCGCGCGGCAAAGACAAGTTTCTGCTTGTCGTTACTGGCAATCAGGGCGAGCCAAAGAGCATGCTCGCGCGCATGACATTCGGCAAACTACCATTCACTTTTAACAGTCAAGATCACGTCATCTTTTCATCAAGCGTCATTCCAGTCGAGCCCAATATTACCTATAGAAAAACAATCGACCGCGAGCTGCAAAACCAAGGTGTGCGGCTCTACACTGACATCCACGTCTCAGGCCACGCAGCGCGCGAGGATATCAGGGAATTCCTCAAGCTCACACGACCAAAGCACGCGATTCCGACGCACAGCGAACCGAACAAAGTGAACAGTTTCTTGCAGCTCTGGACCGAGAGCGGCATGGTGCCGAAAAACGCACACGTGCTCAGGCCTGGCCAGCGTTTGCGCTTGATTTAACTAAATTTCAGCAACCTTTTTAAGACGCGCACGTGCGCCTGCTTCTATGCTTTCCCTCTGTATGATTGTTAAGGATGAGGCTGCTTGGCTTAAAGAGGCGTTGGCGGCAGCGAAACCGTTCGTTGACGAACTCATCGTAGTTGACACGGGCAGTTCGGATAACAGTATGGCAATAGCTGAAGAAGCTGGCGCGAAAGTTTACCGCTTTCAGTGGGAACATGACTATGCGAAAGCCAAGAACATCGCGCTCGAGCATGCAGCGCAGGAATGGATTCTCGTGCTTGACGCGGATGAACGCATATCTGCAGAAGATTTTGCAAAACTACGTGACTTTCTCGCAAAAACTGAAGCAGATGCAGTGAAACTCGAAATTCGCAATTACGTTAAGGATGCCGGGCTCGGCTGTGCCGTTTGTGCGCCAAGTGAGATAACGAAAGGCGCGACTGCATACAGGCCGATAAAGCTTGCGCGCGTGTTCCGCAACAGCGGTTACCGGTACGTGAACCGCGTGCACGAGATGATTGAACCATCTGTTGAAGCTGCCAAAGGAATGATTATTGACGCGCCTTTTGTAATCCATCACTACGGTATTCTCTTCTCGAGCAATCTAAAGCACAAGCTGCGCTATTATGGCTGGCTTGTGTTCAAAGAACTCACAGAGCATCCGGAAAACGTTCGCGCGTTGTTCTTGGCAGGTCAATTTTGCCAGGAACGCAAGCAGTTGGACCGTGCGCTTGACTATTATCAGCACGCGGCCAAGCATGATCCGAAGTACAAGAATGTCTGGTTCAGCATAGCAAACGTGCATCTTGAGCAACGCCACAACGAACAAGCAATGCACGCATACGAGCAAAGCCTCATTCACAATCCTGACAGTCCAAATGCGCCACAGGCCGTCAATAATCTTGCCGTACTTTATGCGAATGCTAATCGAAAAGAAGACGCAAAGAAAATTCTTGTTGCAGGACTGAAAAGGTTTCCAACTGATCAAGTTCTGAAGAAGAATGCAGAACGATTTATGGCGATGGCATGAAGATAGGTATCATCGGCGGATCGGGGCTAGATGACCCTGAGCTGTTGCAAGGACATACTGAAAAGACAGTGACGACACCGTACGGTGCGCCTTCTTCTGCTCTTGTGTGCGGTACGCTCGCTGGCGTCGAGGTTTGCATCCTTGCGCGTCATGGAAAAAAGCATGAGCTTCCGCCGACGCAGGTGAACTATCGCGCGAACATTCACGCATTGAAAACAGAAGGCTGTACGCACATTCTAGCCACAACTGCCGTCGGATCCTTGCGGCAAGAAATCAGGCGTGGCGATTTCGTTATTCTAGACCAATTCATCGATTTCACGCGGCATCGCAGTATCACGTTTCACGACACGTTTGCCAACGGGCCAGTACACGTGAGTCTTGCAGATCCTTTCTCTGCGTCCTTGCGCGTCGCGCTAATCGACGCGTGCAAAAAACTTGGCATAGCGCATCATCCGAAAGGAACGGTCGTCACTATAGAAGGCCCGCGGTTCAGCACGCGCGCAGAATCACACATGTTCCGTGCCTGGGGTGCAGACGTCATCAATATGAGCATTGCACCAGAGGCCACGCTCGCGCGAGAAGCAGGCATTGAATACGCTGCAATCGCGATGTCAACGGATTACGACTGTTGGAAAACCGACGAATATCCTGTTTCGTGGGATGACATTTTGCGCGTCTTCCATCAGAATGCAGACAAAATGAAGAAGTTGCTGCTGACAATAATCGAAGCGCTTCGCTAGCTACTTCTTGCACTTTGAAAAATCAAGCTCATCATCTTGCGCGTACGGAATGCCGAGCTGCAACGCATCATACGCTTTCTGTAATTCCCTTCCTAAGTATGCGGCATGATCAGGTCGGTCGATAATGTGCTCACGCAACACCGTTTGATAGATGTCAATTGGTTTTGTTCCTGTCACCTTGACCTCGACCGTGTTGCGACTGCCGCAGAAACCAATTTCGATATGTTTCTTTTCGGGGATAATGCGTATAAGGAAGTAGCCTTTCGGGTCAAGCACGAATTCTTTCGCGTCATCGTAGACTGCTATGATTTCGCGGATGTCAGACCGCGCGTGCACCTTTGTTCCAACGATGACCGTACCGTTGCTGTCAGTGATGCCGATGACATTTGACGGGCATTTTTCGGCCGCTTCCTTTAGCCGTTCCGCTTCTTGCTCAGAACACGTAATCGTGCGTGTGAGTATACCACCATGTTCATTGCCATGCGCGAGTGTCGCAATGCTTCCAGCAGGTTTGAAGAACGCAGGCGCTATTGAAGTGCAGAGAAACGCACCAGTGCATTTCTTGGTGTGAAACGTGACATTATATGTTGACATATTGTCGTCAGCAACTGTCGACTATTAAAACTTTATCGATGTATCACACGTTACGAACCTTTAAATACCGTTTCGAGTGAAAATAGGCATGCCGTTCCTCGCAACCGTCCGCGCATCATTGCCACGATTGCTGCAATTGGTGATAGTCAAGAAGCGCAGCGCGTCACAACTCAAGGATTTTGTACGCAATGGCGCGGTTGTTCCGCACTGCAAACTGGTAGAACGGTTCACCGTTGACAAAGGAACAGACCGAACACAACTTCTTGCGGCATTCGATGCGTCCATCGGCGTGGAGACAGAGGTTTTGGTGCCGGGTAGAAGCGTTTATGCGCACATCAATCGCCAGCTTAAGACGAATCCCATCTGGAAAATCGCATTGTTCATTGATACAGATACGCAGGAACGCAAACGTGCATTACATTTGGAGGACATCAAAGAGCACAAGGTGCAGGCACGCAACCTATTGGGAAAGACCACGAGTGGCATCATCATTCTCATCAATGGAGAAGAGCCCGGTAAAGGAACTACTCCTTTACACAACCATCTCGTCAAAGAAGGAGATATAGTCGAAATTGTCTACAAGAGCGACAAAATCATAAGATATAAATAGGGCCGAAAAAGGTATTTTTTCTCATGGAAAGGAGGATTTCTTAATGACACAAATGCTGTTTGTTGTAGCTCCTTTCAGCTATGGCGATATGCAAGGAGCAAGTCCTATCTATCCTAGTGTTGGGCTGGCCACAATCATGGCCTGCTTGGAAAAAGCAGGATACACAGTCAAGATTCTGGATATGCTTGCGACTGGTTACGATGAGAAGGGCTTCATCGAAGCATTGAAAGATCCTGAACTCAAAGTTATGGGTGTTAGCGCGATTGGCGCGACCATTCTAAAAAGTTTTGAGCTAGCGAAGCGCGCAAAAGAACTTCGTCCTGATGTAAAAATTATCGCGGGCGGTCCTCATCTTTCTATTCTTCCTGAACACACGATGCGACAGGGTTCAATCGATTACGGTATCATCGGCGAAGGCGAAATCACGGCAGTCGAGCTCATGGATTATGTCATCAAAAAGAAAGGCACATTAGCCACCATCAAAGGTCTATGCTACATGGACCACGGCAAGCTTATCATGAACGAAAAAAGACCTTGGATTGCCAATCTTGACGACTTGCCATTCCCCGCGTATCATTTGTTGCCGATGGACAAGTATCGCGCATACGCAGTCTACGATAACGGGAGACGCACGCTTTCAATGGTGACCTCGCGCGGTTGCCCTTTCCTCTGCACATTTTGTTGTTCATCAAAAGTCTTTGGCGGCCGCTGGAGAGCAATGAGCGCGAAGAAAGCACTCGAGCACATCCAACGATTGCACGATGAGTTCGGCGTAAGACACATCTATTTCGAAGACGACGAATTCACAGTGCGTCATGATCGTGTCATTGAGCTCTGTCAAGGCATGATAGACAAAAAATGGGACATCACGTGGGATTGTCTCACGCGCGTGAGCCACATCAATGATGAGATTCTTGCCATCATGGCTAAAGCAGGTTGCAAGAGCATCTTATACGGCGTAGAAACTGGATACGAAGAAGGATTGAAACAAATCAAAAAAGGCATCACGCTAGACCAAGTCACGAAAGCGGTAAAGCTCACACAAAAATACGGCATTCGCGTCAAGGCTACGTTCATCATTGGCTTCCCATGGGAGACTCGCGAAAACGTAATGCAGACAATAGACTTCGCTGCCAAGCTCGGCGCGGACTATCCTTCCATCCAGGTCCTGTGTCCTTTTCCGACAACAGAAATTTACGAACAGATCCGCGACGAGGATCTATTCATCCCTGAATTCACAGTTGATATGTACACAGCCATTCTTGCACCGAGATCGCTCGTCAGAACAAAGCATCTCACGAGCGAAGAAATAGTGCAACTCATGGGTTATGGTTACCGCAGACTCTACATGCAGCCAAAATATTTGTTCCGCAAACTCACTGAGATGAATAACTTCTCAGACCTCAAGAGACATATCGCGGCAGGCTGGTCAGTGCTCAAGCTTTCAGTGAAATCAAGCCTTTTCAAGTCACCTGAAAACAAACCTGAGATGACCCCATCAATCGTAGTGGTGAAAGAGCCCGTGAAGATGGAAGAGAAACGCATTCCATTATCGATGATTCGCGGTTAAGACTTCTATTTCGAACCGAAATACGGATGCCAAGGCGCACTCGCAAAGTAACCGTGCCATATCGTGAAAATCTTCGGATGCAACGCTTTCTGATCGGGTCGCGCCATCACTAAGGCTTCTCGAGTTGCGGGGATTTCTGTAACTGGTCGCGTCGCGAACTTTCCGCAAATCAATGAGAACACACGAGACCAGGCTTCGAACTGTTCCAAACTTTCTGGCGTGCCCCATTGCGCAGCATGCTGCAGTTCATGAACGAACACGTTCTTGCCATCTTTGACGAGCAGATTCAATGCCTGACCGCACCAGAATTCTTCGCCAGTTTTCAGGCCCGCTGCGAGCGCCTTGTCGAAGTATTTTTTCATAAGCGCGCCGTCCTTGAACCAATATGCTCCGATTGAGACAGGACTGTCTGGTTGTCCTGCATCGTGCAAATCGATGAGTTTTTGCCCGTCAGCATGCACGAAACCGTACGCTTTGGAACCTTCAGCAGCCGGGTGGCCGCCCCTTACAACAAGCACAGCTGCATCACAGTTTTGGCATTTCATCTTTTGCTTGAAGTCAGGAAGATTCCAATAAAGCGACAATCCAATAGGCGAAACGATGACCTCTTCAGTATCAGGCATTTGTGTGTATGCTTCGCGCGCAGAGACTAGCGGGCCTTGACTGTGTGCTTTGATTGCAACAAGTTTGCAATCGCCGCTCATCGTTTGCAGCGCGTCAGCGAGATTGCTCTTTCTGAACTGCTCAAGCGAGCAGACGAAAACTATGTTTTTTTCTTTCGGAAAACTGTCGAGAAGATGCTTGACCGCGAACTTTCCGCCGATTCTCATCAAAGGTTTGATGTGAATGTAGCCTGCAGACTTGAATCTGAGACCTTCTCCTGCCATCAAAACGAGTAATGTCATTGTGCCCCGTTTTGCCCCGCGTAAAACGTTATATAAAGGTTTCGTCAGTCATTCTCAACACGCGGCGCCAGAATAAAACTTACTGCGAGCTTGTCGATGACCTTGTAGTCAAGACGCAACGGATAGTCTTGGTTGAAATGAATCTCGACCTTGTCTGCCAATTTCGCGGCCTGAATCATTTTCTTCAGGTATTCAATAGAGTACTTTGCCTTGACTTTTGCTGTGGTCTCGGAACGAACAGTGATGTCATCGCCTGCTTTCATATCAATGTGCGCCTTGCTCAAGTCGCCTTCGGCCATAATTGAAAAGCGTTCAGGTTCTGCAGCAAAACTCACAGACTCGGCAATGATGTCAACGTCTGAAATGGCATCGTTGAGCGTGCTGCTCGGCATAGAGATAGTGACGGGAAACGTGAGGTTAGGAATTCTTTGTTCCTTTTCCTCAATGTCGATTATTGGCAACGAGAAAGTGCGCGTAGTGCTTCCTTTCAACTGTACTACAAGCTTGTTTTCGGCCGAGACTTCCAGCGTGAGAATGTCGCTCGGGCTGGCGCGTTTCAGCACTTGCTTGAAGTTCTGCAGGTTGATCGCGATTTCTTGGTCTTTAGGCACTTCGTATTCTGTGAAACAGCTCGACAAGAGTTTGAAGATGACCATGGCAACATTTGCCGGGTCCATGGCAATGACTTCGATGGCGTCCTTCGTTATCTTGAAGCGAGCTTCGTTTACAAGCTCGGAAAGAACTGAAATGCTGTCCTTGAGATAGGTTGCGTCTGCAAGTACTAATTTCATAACTCTGCCCCCATTTGCAAACAGAAACTGCTCGATGTTCCTATTTAAGTATTGTTATTCTGGAGTTACGATAATGGAGAACACTTACTCGAGAGAGCTCAATTTAGACTCTATGCGCGAAAGCTCGTCTTCCAGCAGCTGTAGCTTTGTTTTGCGTTCTTTCGCTTCCTTCTTTGCAGGCGCGGAAGCAGTGCGTGGCTGGTCAGCTGGTGCCCTGATGGCATGCGCGGGTAACATAGACTTAAGCTTGTTCATGATAAGTTTGATTGCACCAAGGCGCTTTCTGAATTCACCCATCATCATTTCTTTTTCTGCGCGGAGAGCGCGCATATGCTCATGTTTCTTGAGACTGTCCAGAATGTCCTTTTGCGCCAGCAAGAGATCCCTGCGCAGTTCTATTGGATTGTGGATGCCTGCGTAGAAAACGTGACCGTCCTTCATACTTCGGGCTCCATAAGCCGTTTGTCTACGTCATCAACCTTTCCGTCAATGTCATTAAGTTCAGTCTGCCAGGATTCGAGGATTGCGTCTTCTTGGGCTTTGATGTCGTGAATCCTGCTAAGTACAGCCTTACATTTCTGGATGCCATCACGTGCAAGGCTGATTACTTCAGTGAGCTCTTTGTATTCGCTGAGTTTCACAAATACCGGGGTCTGTCTTTCATCCATGATGGTCACCTCTCAAACAACACGTCATCTACGTATGTCAGTTTCTTTTGTACTTGCTCGAACAGACCGCGCCAGTCATCGATGAGTTTGTCCTGGGCATCCTTGAGTTCGCCGAGCTTCTTGAAAGATTCTTCTGCGTCCCCAATTTTTGTGCGGATACCGTTGACATCGCTCAGAATGGCCTGATAATCCTGCATGCTGACAAACAAAGGCCCTTCGCGGCTTGGCCTGTGGACTTCTGAGTGATGCTCTGCTTCAGGGATGTCAGATTCTTCGTGGATTTCAGCAGGCAATTCTTCAGGCGTTTCTGGCATTTCCTGGGAGTCTGGCATTGGTGGGAGTTCAAACTCATCAGGAATAGGCGGCGGAGGCAATTCCATTGGCTCTTGCTTCCTTTTGAATGCATCAAATAGTCCCATCGCGGTTTCCCCCACGTGTTTCCTTTTAATGGCACCATAAAAAGATTGTTTCGCATTTGAAAGTGGTGAATTTCTTGTTTTATACTGTTTCTTTATAAGCGACGCTGTGTCTTTTCCGTAATTCTTCCGGTTTGGCCGGAAACTTTCCGGCAATGGCGCCTGAAACCTTTTGAATTCTGAATACCTTTCTTGTTGCATGGTATCCATTCCGCTTGTACTTGAGCTCGGCGTTGCAGGACACACTGCAGCGCAGGTTACAGGGCTTGCAGTTGCAGAAACCGGCTTTCATGGTGCTTTTTGGATTCTTGGAGGCGTGCTCGTGCTCATCATTGCAGTCATAATCTGGAGGCGCTAGCTTTTTAAAGCGTCAAACTCCTGAAACTACATGGAACAAATCCTTCAACATGTGCACACGCGCATAATCATCGAGGTGCTCGGCTCGCCGAAAGAGCATGCAGTAACGACGCTCAAGGATTATGTTGCGCGATTGAAGGGCGACAAGACTGTCACCATCCACAAGGAAGATTATGCAGAGCCCCAAGAACGTGATGGACTCTATGCGGTCTTTGTCGAACTTGACATGACATTCAAGGACGCAAATCACCTGCTTTCGTTCTGCTTCGACGCGATGCCGAGCAGCATCGAAATCCTCGAACCTGTTGAGCTGAAAATGCAAGGCAAAGATTTCGAAGGGTTTCTCAATGATTTGCAGGCGCGTTTGCACACTGTGGATCTTGCGTTGAAACAGGCGCGTGCCATGACGAAAGTTCTCGATACGAATGCCATGAACATTCTCCATAACTTTATCATGTTCGCAGTGAAGCAAAGCCCAAAGACCGTTGATGAGTTGAGTACACTCATCGGCATTCCAGTGGATAAAATTGGGCACTATCTTGATCAGCTGGTAACGGCCAAAAAAATAAAAAAGACAGGTACAATTTACACAGCATAATGGAAGATATCAAAAAGCAGGTGGAAAGCATTTTGTTCTCGATCGGCAGAAAGATCGAGCTTCTTGAGATAGCAAAACTCGTGAAAGAGAAAGATACAGAAAAAGTGCTGCGTGTGCTTGAAGAGCTTAAAGGCGAATACGAAATTCGTAGTGGCTCGCTCATGGTCGTGCAAGACGGGACTGCGTGGAAACTTTCGGTGCGAGAGGCGTATCTCGGAACAGTGCGCAAAATCGTCACACAAACAGAATTGCCGAAAAGCGTCATGGAAACGCTTGCCGTGATTGCGTACAAGAATCCAGTAATGCAGAGTCACATCGTCAAGGTGCGCACGAATAAGGCGTACGATCATCTTGCGTTGCTCGAGCAAGATGGATTTTTGACGCGACAAAAGCATGGACGCACCAAATTGATAAGATTGGCCCCGAAATTCTTCCAATACTTTGACATTCCTGAGGCCCAACTCAAAGAGAAATTCAAAAATGTGCTTGCAATAGAGAAAGCGATTGAAGAAAAAGAATCAGATATGGAACAGCGCAGCAAGGAATTGATTGAGCATCAGGTGAAAATGAAGCAAGCGGATGATGCGCACAAGAAGCATACTGCTGAAGAACACGTCAAACTTGACATTGCACTCGCGAAAATGTCACCCATTGAATTGTTGGATGAAGAAGGCGAGAAGCACAAGCTTTCAACATATAAAACGACGCCAATTCCGAACGAGCCGCCTTCTGGCCCGCGGGTTGAAGTCCACAAAATGAATGGCATGGAAATGTACGGCGAATCTGAAGTAGAACTGACTCCAATTTCTGAAGATAAGACTGCGGAAAAAACAACACAAGAGAAACCAGTATCAGTAGAACTTCAACAAACAGAATCAACAGAACCAGAAACATCACCTGAAGATGCAGTTATCGAGCAAGCACGCGAAGAAGCAAAGCAAGAAGCGGCTGCGGAAGCTGCAGAACCTGAAACGCCTGCAATCACAGAAGAACAGATAGAGGAAATTGCGCAAAACATTGCGGAAGGCAAAGAGTCGTCGCGCGAATTCAAGGGTAAAGGCCTGTTTTCGCAAGGCATTTCCGAGGAAATCCAGAAGCGTATCGATGAGCGCGTTGAAGAGCTCGTGCACGGCAAGCACGTAGAAAAAGAATGATGTTTCTTCTGCGCTGTCCCAAGTGCAAGAATACAATGAAGTACCACACTTCTGATAAAATACTGTCTGACAAGCGCAAAAAGTGTGTGTATTGCCCGTCGAGTTTTACGGTACGTTCGAACCTTATCAGGCAAGTGTAATCTTTTCCTGAAAGTGCATTTAAATCCACTTATAGACTCTATAAACGCATTTTACGATAGAAAGACTTATAAACAATCAGCGGTTTTTCTTATGGTAGAAGGGTGGGTTTTACCTTCTTGATTTCATGGCAGAAGCACAACCGAATCAGCGTATCATTCCGCGCATCATCGAACAAGAGATGAAGCAATCTTATCTCGCTTATTCGATGAGCGTCATCGTTGGTCGGGCGCTGCCTGACGTGCGCGATGGTTTGAAACCAGTGCACCGCAGAGTATTGTACTCGATGCACGAGCTCGGATTAAATCACAATAAGGCATTTCGCAAGTCTGCAAAAATTGTCGGTGAAGTCATGGGTAACTATCACCCGCATGGTGACCTTGCCATTTATGACACGCTCGTGCGCATGGCGCAGAGTTTCTCGTTGCGTTATCCGCTTGTTGACGGCCAAGGAAATTTTGGCTGTTTCACAAAAGACACAAAAGTGCGCCTTACTGACGGTCGCTCTTTGAATTTCGGAGAGCTTATCGACGAGCAAAATCAAGGACATCGACATTTCACATTCACAATACAAGAAAACCAAGCTATCGGCATCGGCGAAATAACCCATCCGCGGCTCATCCGCGTCAACGCAGAACTCGTAACCGTAACGCTTGATTCGGGCAAAGAAATCCGTTGCACTCCCGACCACCGATTCATGCTTCTTGATGGAACCTACCGAGAAGCACGACAGCTCGCACAGGGAACTTCGCTCATGCCTGGATATTTCCGACGGGAAGACGCTCATCCCCACTTGAAAGGCTATGAACTCATCTATCAACCAAAGCAGGATCAATGGACGTTCTCTCACGTTCTCGCGGACGAATGGAACATTGCACAGGGAACGTACGCCAAAAGTACTGGCCGCGTTCGACATCATGTTGATTTCAACAAGCACAATAACAATCCCATCAATATCAAAAGAATGCATTGGGGAGCCCATCTTGCACTCCACGCAAAGCACGCTTCTCACCTGCATGAGAATGTAGATTATCGAGCAAAAATCGCATCAGGCAGAGCAGCATACTGGTCTGTTGAAGCACGACATCTGCAGTCAGAACGCATTTCTCAATTGAACAAGACGCGTTGGAAAGAACCCGATTACCGAGAACATATGCGCGCTATGTTGAGCGAGGTCAACAAGGAATACATCAAACAACATCCTGAACGACGGAAAGAATTCAGCAAACGCGCATCAGCAACGCTCAAAAAGCTGTGGAAAAACCCCGCATACAAGAAACTCTTTCATGACAAGATTGTTGCGACCAACAAAAAACGAACAACAAACAATACCGGCAAGGCAAAATTCCTTCGCATCTGCCACGAAACGCTCGCTACCTATCAAGAACTCAATCCCGAAGCCTACGAAGCAACCCGTCAATCCCAATTCGGAACAGGATTCACCAGTTGGAAACTCGGAATAACAAAATATTTCGGCAACGACGTAACGGCACTTCTTGCCGAACTGTGCCATAATCATAAGGTCGCACGCGTCGAGCATCTCGACGAAACTGCGGACGTTTATGACCTGACGGTTGCCGGAACACACAATTTCCTTCTTGACGCAGGGGTATTCGTTCATAATTCGGTGGACGGCGATGGCGCAGCAGCAATGCGTTACACTGAAGCCAGACTCACCGCCATTGCTGAAGAATTGCTTGCCGACATCGAAAAAGAAACTGTGCCTTTCGTGCCGAACTATGATAGCTCACGCACTGAACCAAATCTGCTGCCTTCCAAAGTTCCTAATCTTCTCGTGAATGGTTCGTCAGGCATCGCGGTCGGAATGGCGACGAACATCCCGCCGCATAATCTTGTTGAGGTCGCGGATGCGGTCATCAAGGTCATCGGACAGCCGGACACCGATGCTCAAGCACTACTGCAGTTTGTGCACGGCCCTGACTTTCCGACGGGAGGAATTATCCTCGGACGTGCAGGCATAAAGGATGCATATACGACTGGCCGAGGCAAGCTAACTGTCCGCGCAAAAGCAATCCTTGAGGAAACAAAGAATCGCACCAAAATCATCATCAATGAGCTACCCTATCAAGTCAACAAGGCAGAACTAGTCGAAGAAATTGCAGACCTTGTCCGTGACAAGAAGATTCAAGGAATCTCTGACTTGCGTGACGAATCCGACAGAGATGGCATGCGTATCGTCATCGAGCTCAAACAAGGCGCGAATTCTGATGTTGTGCTCAATCAACTGTTCGCGCACACTCGTTTGCAGACTACGTTCGGCATCATCCAACTCGCGCTCGTCAACAACCAGCCGAAAGTTCTCACGCTCAAAGAAATCATAGTGCATTTCATCGACCATCGCAAGGACGTCGTACGCAAGCGTACTGCCTATGATTTGCGGGAAACAGAAAAGAAGAGTCACATTCTCGCAGGACTGATTATTGCTTTGGATGACATTGACCGCGCGATTGCACTAATCAAGAAGTCAAAGTCTGCAGAGATAGCGCGAACCGGATTGATGAATGCGTACAAACTTTCAGAAATCCAGGCGCAAGCCATCCTTGACATGAAACTCCAGAAGCTCACGAGCTTGGAACAGGACAAAATCCGCGAAGAACAAAAGCAATTGATGGCGCTCATCATTGACTTGAAGGATATCCTTGCGAAAGAATCGCGCATTCTCGCGCTCATCGTAAACGAATTGCAGGAACTCAAGAAGAAATACGGAGATGCACGCAGAACGCAGATCCTCGAAGGAGTATTGGCAGATGTAGATGAGGCAGCACTAATCAAGCCAGAAGATGTCGTCGTAACGGTCACGCACGCGGGTTATGTCAAACGTCTCCCGGTTGATACGTACAAAGAACAGCGCAGAGGCGGAAAAGGTATTATCGCTGCTGGCACGAAGGAAGAGGACTTTGTCGAGGATTTGTTCATCGCGAACACGCGTTCAAGCCTGCTGTTCTTCACTGACAAAGGCAAAGTCCATTGGATTAAAGTTTATCAGCTCCCTGAAGCAAGCAGAATCGCGAAAGGCACCGCGGTAGTGAATTTGCTTCAACTTGAGGAAGGCGAGAAAGTCCAAACAGTCATCCCAATCATCGAATTCGACCCGAAGCATTTCCTATTTTTCGTCACGCAAAAAGGCACAGTCAAGAAGACTTCGCTCGAAGAATTCTCAAATCCGCGCAAAGGAGGAATCATTGCGCTTGGCATTGAGGAAGGCGACACACTCATCAGCGTGCTGCTCACTGACGGCAAGCGAGACATAATCATCGCAACCGAAGGAGGCATGGCCATAAGATTCAACGAGGATGACGTTCGCTCAATGGGCCGCACTGCCTTTGGCGTCAATGGCATCAGACTCAAAGACGACAAAGTTGTCGGCGCCGTCGTTGCTGACGAGACAAAACTGTTGTTGAGCATCACCGAGAAAGGCTATGGAAAACGCACACCCATAAACGAATATCGTCTCATTGGTAGAGGTGGCGTTGGAGTCATCAACTTCAATGTCACGGAAAAGACTGGCAAGGTCGTTGCAGTCAAGAGCGTCGCAGGCAAGGAGGGATTGATGCTCATTAGCAAGAATGGAATCATTATCCGAACAACTGTTGACCAAGTTTCTGAAATTGGGCGTAACACACAAGGCGTGCGCGTCATGCGCCTTGATGATGGAGACGAAGTAATGAGCGCAGCGCTTGTTGCTGAGGATTCTGAAGAAGCATGAAGGCACTCGCGATACCAGTGCCGGGATTCGAGGACGTATGCGCTGCGGAAGTCCAGGAATTGACGGGCAGTTCTTCGACAATGAATCATGGCGTGATTATATTCGAGGCAAAGACTCTTTTGGACATATGTTCTTACATCTACCGCGCGCATACACCAAGCAAAGTAATTCAGGTGCTAGCCGAAGGTTCGGCTGATTCCTACAAAAAACTTATTGATGTTGTTGATTGGTCTTTCTTATCTGGTGCAACTTTCGTTGTTCGCGCCGATGCTCCAGAAAGACAAGCGCTTGAGAGCGAAATTGGCGGGATGATTTTCCAGAAGACAAAAGCGAAAGTAAATCTCTCACATCCTGACATCACTATTTTTGTGCTGGTCAGAAAGGAACACGTCTGGATTGGCATAGACCTAACAGGAGAAGAACTTGGTCGACGCGCGTATCGTGTCTTTCTAGGGTCTGAAGCGCTCAAAGGCAATGTCGCAGCATCTCTCGTCAAATTATCAGGACAGCAACAACCTCTCGTCGACCTTTTTTGCAGAAATGGCGTGATTCCAATTGAAGCTGCACTGCTCGCGGGCAAACGCTCGCCGCACTATTTCGACAAGGAAGAATTTCTTTACCGCAGGCTTCCTGTGCTTGCTGGAACTAACTGGGACGCGTTCTTCGATAAGATAGATGCGAGCGTGAACGAGACGCCGCAGGACATCCTTGCGATGGATCCTGAGTTTCGAAACATTTCTGCAACGAAAAAGAACGCGAAAATCGCAGGCGTCATCAAGAACTTGCTCTTTTCGCGCACTGATTTGCCTTTTCTAGATGCCAAATTCGGCAAGCAAGCTATTCGTACGATTGTCATCCTGCCGCCGCAAATCAGCGGCAATATGCAAAAACAAAAATGTGAACTGCTTCTCAAAGACATTTTTTATCAAGCAGAGTTCGTGCTCAAAAAAGGAGGCTTACTGGCAATGATTACTGGCACTGGAGTCGATGCACTAAAGCAGCACGCAAACGCGTACCAGTTTGCGCTCGAGCATGAACGAAATGTGTGGCAGGGTGCTTCACTGCTGACAGTGCTTTTGTTTAGGAAATAAGATATTTTCTATATAGAAAATATATATCTGGTGCCTAAAACAGTAACCTTTATATGCAATGATTGACTCTATTGCTCTGCTGGGTGGGTAGTCTGCTGCCGGTGACCTTCGGGTCGCTGCGGAACGTCTCCCCACCACAAACAGGTCGCTACACCAGCAAAGCTTGGTGCAGATCCAGCAATGGATGGCAACGTCACAGCAACGACACGGCCTGAGCACGTTACGAGGATGAGGCTTGCGAGGGTTTCCGCGAGGGAACTTAGACACCAGCCGACCAGTGCTCAGGAACCGATGAAACGGACAGCCCCGGCCGGTGCAAGGCTTCGAGCCGCTTAGTGGAATGCAGACACAGTCCGTCACGTCCGTTCAATTCGGGCAACGCTGAAATATACCGAACACAGTTCGGCAATTCTCGAACGTACCGTTCGAGACATCAGCATGGGACTGACAAAAGGGAGCGTATTCCCACCCAGCACTTTTTTATCCCAAACATTTTTAATCCGTCACTGAAAACTCATTGTTATGGCACAAAACAAAGTCACAATGCCGTCAAGCGGCGCAGGACTGCATCGCTATTTCGACGAATTCAAGAGCAAAATTTCGTTCTCGCCCGGTCAAGTAATCGTTTTTGCCGTCGTGATTGCGCTTCTAATCATTCTGTTGAACCTCTACGGGTCGGCATTACTGGGATTCTGATGATTCCTGGCATGAACCCGCGAGATATGCAAAAGGCGATGAAGCGTCTTGGCATTCAACAACAAGAGCTTGACGCGCACGAAGTCATTATCAAGCTTGCCGACAAGGAACTCGTCATTCGCAATCCGAGTGTGGCCAAAGTTAACATGATGGGGCAGGAAACTTTCCAAATCTCAGGTGAGGTTGAAGAGCGCTCAACAAGTGCAGAGCCTGATATCAGTGAAGAAGATGTCCAGACCGTCATGGCGCAGACTGGAAAATCTCATGATGTGGTCGCTGAGGTCATCGCCAAAAATCATGGTGATCTTGCGGAAGCCATACTAGAACTGCGGAACTAGTTTTATATAGCTCCCCTATCTTTCCGTCTTCATGTGCGCGCTTGCAGAAGCCCAGCAACGCCTGGGCGTCGCTAACCATCTCCTTGGACGGACCTATCCGATGGTCAACGATGCTCATATTTTGCTCGCGGTAGCGAAGGAATTGCATACTGCTGCGTTCGAGGGCATGAACGCATTGCTCGAATATGACAAGGCAGCCAAGAGAATGCCTGCGCTTGTCAAGAATGTTGATGGCAGACTTGAGCTTTTGGAAGAATCACTCGCTAGCCACAAACTCAATCCGCAATTTCACAAGACAATCACCCAACTTCATTCAATCATCAGTCTCCACGAGCGAGCGCCTGTCGAGTTTACCAAACCTGACCGTTTCGTAATCTGCGACAAGGAATATCAGCTGACGACTGTCACGGTCGATTCGGTCAAACAGATGCTTTCCCAAGTGCGCGCGTTCATAGATTCAATCAGTCCAATTGTGAGTGAAGATGCAAGAATCCCTGTATAACGCAAAAGCAGAACTGAAGCGCGCAGACCACCTTATCAACGTGAGCCTGAAGTACACGCGCACAGTCGATGTCATCAAGCATATCATCCAACGCTTGCTCACATCCATCGATTTCAGCACTGAAGCATTGCTCAAATATGCGAAAGAGAAAAAACGTCTTGCAGAAGTACCTACTTTGCCCAGAATCAAACTCGAACAGGCGCGTACACTGTATAAGGACAATCCACTCCTGATGCAGTACCTCGACCTCTACGTTTTCCTCAAAAAAGTTGACAAGGCAAAATTCAAACGCAGCCAAGAATTCAGGCGTCACGTGACAATGACTGCGGATGTTGACAAACAAGACATCGAAATCAACATAGACATCATAACGGACTATTTCGAAAAGATAAAAGAATTCACAATTGCTGTCGAGAAGCTCGTCCTGGAGATTCCCCAACAATGATTCTTGCACTTGCTTCAGGCAAAGGCGGCACAGGCGTCACGTCACTCGCGATTGCGCTTGGCGCAAGCCTTGTCGAGCTTGGTATTGATACGACTCTTGTTGACGTCAATTTACGCGTGCCGAATGTTGGTTTGCACCTTGGCACGTCGCGCGTTCCGGTAGGCACGCACGAACTGCTTCGGCATCCTGAACGCGTGTCCGAGAGCGTGCACCATCATCCTCCGAGCGGATTAAAAATTGTGCCTGGCAACATCGGTGCAGCCACAAAAAATGTACGTCATCACGACCTTCTTACGCTTCCGAAAATAGCGCCGTTCCTTTCCACACTTGTACTGCTTGATTGCGCATCTGGCGTGCATCAAGAAACTCTCGCCAGCATGGCTGTTTCTGACGGCGTGATTGCGGTAACAACACCAGAACTTTCAGCAGTAATCAGCACGCTCAAACTTATCAAGCATGCCAAAGAGCTTGGTACACCAGTACACGGCGTCATCATCAATCAGACAGGGCGCAAGCACTCACTTTCTACGGAGAATGTTCGCGCGCTTATCGGTGTGCCTCTCATTGGAGAAATTCCATACGACGAATCCGTTGCAGAGGCACAGACAATCAAGCATCCGTTCACGTACAGTCATCCTGACAGTCCGGCAAGCCTCGCAGTAAAAAAAGTGGCAGAGACTATTTATGGCACTCACGTACGACCAACTCCAAACGCTCCGTGAAAAAGGCTGGCAACCGCATCAGGTTGCGCGCGCTACTTCTATCTTGCAGTCTGCCGCTGAGATGAAGACTGATGCCGTCAAGTTTCTTGATATTGTTATTTATTGGGGTGCGCTGCTCATCGCGATTCTCGGCAACTTTGTCTTGAGCATTGTCGTGATTCCGATTCTTTTGGCGTTCGATGATTTATCACTGGTAATCGTAATCGCGGTAATCGCAGCAGCGTTCGGCGCGTTGATGGATGTCGTGCTGCGCGAGATTGAGCATCTCAAGCACCGCATCATCATAGTTCCAGAGCTCTTCATTCCTGCGCTTGCGTTAATCAACATCTACATCATCACGAATCTTACGAATTCTGCTGCAATTATCGCGGGTTTGCAGACGCACAATCCTTGGCTCGTGAGCGTGATGTATGTCTGCGGTTTCAGTCTTCCGCACTTCGTGCTCAAATGGAGACGTGTTGCCAGACGAGCAAAGATTGTCGGCGCGAGAATAGCATAATTTCATCTCTCACAGATAGCTTTATAAACCACCCATCTGCCCTTCGTAGTAGAGCCCGAGTCTTTCAAGGCGCGTGAGGGTTACGAACCTTCTAAGCTCAATCAATACAATGACCGAAATGAAACACATTGTTCGCATAGCGAACACGGATCTGAAAGGAACCAAGCAAATGCTGCCTGGCCTTGCCGATATCAAAGGCATCGGTTTCATGTACGCGAACGCAGTTTGTTCTGTCGCTGGCATTGACGTTCATCGCAAGCTCGGAACATTGACGGATGAAGAAGCTCGTCGACTTGACGAAATTGCCAAGAATCCGGTCAAGTTCGGCATTCCTGAATGGCTGGTCAACCGACGCAAAGATCCAGAAACAGGCATCGACAAACACGTGCTCACGAACGATCTTCTCTTCATCCAAGAAAACGACGTCAAGATGATGAAGAAGATGAAATCCTGGAAAGGAATACGGCACATGCTCGGACAACCTGTACGTGGACAGAAGACGCGCAGCAACTTCCGAAAGGGCAAGGGCAACGTGATGGGCGTCAAAGTCACGTCAAAGAAATCAAGCACTACATAATCATTCATAGGTAAAAACAATGGGAGACCCACGCAGATTAACATCGCATTTCCGCGGCCCTGGCCATCCATGGCAGAAAGAGCGCATCGAGGAAGAGCGTAAGGTCATGAGCGAATTCGGACTGAAGAACAAGACTGAACTCTGGCGCATCTCGAGCAATGTCAAGGCATTCACGCAACAGGCAAAAAAACTCATCGCAGCCACAAGCACGCAAGCAGACCGCGAAAAAGAACAATTATTCCAACGCTTGCAACGACTTGGCCTAATCAAGGTAGGCGCAAAGCTCGATGACATCCTCTCGCTCACGCTTCGTAACATGCTCGAACGCAGACTGCAAACGTTGGTGTGTCGCAAAGGATTCGCGCGCAGCATGAAGCAGGCGCGCCAGTTCATCACGCACCAGCACGTCCTTGTCAACAATAAAATTATTACATCACCGAACTACATCGTACTCATGGCAGAAGAGCCGAGCTTGAGTATCGTAGGCTCAAGCACACTTGCCAAGGCAGAACATCCGGAACGCATAATCCTTCCACCGAAGAAAAAGAGCGCGGCTCGACCTCCGGAACGCAGACGCAATGACAGACGAGGCAGACGATGAGAGACATGCCGCAACGCTGGGGAATCGCGCACATCTACGCTTCCTATAACGACACTATTATCCACGTCACTGATATCACTGGTACCGAGACGCTCGCAGTTGCGTCCGGCGGAATGGTCGTAAAGAGCGACCGTATGGAAGGTTCTCCGACAGCAGCCATGATGGCCGCGAAACGCGCAGCAGAAGGCGCGCTCGAGAAAGGCTTGACTGGCGTGCACATTCGCGTTCGCGGGCCTGGCGGCCACAACGGTCCGAACACTCCTGGACCTGGCGCTCAAGCAGCCATCCGCGCATTGAGTAGAATGGGTCTGCGCATCGGAATCATCGAAGACGTCACTCCGATTCCTCATGGCGGTTGCCGAAAGAAAGGCGGAAAGCGAGGTAGACGCGTATGAACCTGAACTTTGTTAGCGAGGACAAGAAGACCGGACGCATGACATTCATGATTAAGGACACCAATCCTGCGTTCGCGAACGCAGTGCGTCGCGCAATAATCGAAGAAGTTCCGACAATGGCCATAGAAGATGTTGAAGTCGTCAAGAACGGCTCGGCATTGTACGACGAAATGATTGCGCACCGCCTCGGCATGCTGCCGTTGTCAACTGACTTGAAGGGCTACACGCCTCGCGATGAATGCGACTGCAAAGCCGCAGGCTGCGCAAAGTGCACCGTCAGCCTTACTCTCAAAGCAAAAGGTCCGGCAATTGTGCTTGCTTCCGAACTGAAGAGCAAAGATCCAGCGGTCAAGCCAGTCTACGGCAACATGCCTATCGTGCAGTTGCTCAAGGGACAGGAACTTGAAATCGAATGTGTTGCGCAACTCGGTAGAGGCAAAGAACACATGAAGTGGAGTCCGGGCATCGCGTGGCATGAATACGAACCAACCATCACAATCAACAATGACAAAGTCGCAGCGTGCAAAGACAAACTACCGCCGCAGATTTACGATAAGTCTGGCAAGATTGACAAGAAATTGATTGTCGGAAAACTTGTTGATGCCTGCGATGGCGCGTGCGAAGCGATTACAGTTGAACGCAATTCCAACAACATCCTTATCCACGTCGAACCGTGGGGACAATTGAGCGTCCGTGAAATGGTCACGAAGGCGTTCGACATCCTCGCGGAAAGATTCACTGAGCTCGATACCAAATTCAGTGAAGCATAAAATCCATCGCCGCGGCTGTTCCGGAGCGGCCAAACGGGCACGGTCGAGGGCCGTGTAGCTTAGGCTTTCGCAGGTTCGAATCCTGCCAGCCGCATCAGCGGGTGCAGGCTCGCCGAGATCATCTCGGTGTTGTCTGCCAGAGAGAAAATCACATGGGAAAACCAACAGGTCCAAGCAACGAGAACCTTATCCAGCTCATCCTTGAGCTGCGGAAGGCATCGACTACGCAAAAGACTGCGCTCTGGGACCGCATTGCGGACGACTTGAGCCGCGCGACACGCGCTCGTCGAGAAGTTAATTTGAGCACAATTAATCGCTCGACGGCGGCAAACGAACTCGTCATTGTGCCAGGCAAAGTCCTTGGTGCAGGCGACATCGCGCACAGCGTAACTATCGCCGCATTTTCATTTTCTGGGACGGCACGACAGCGCATCCACGACGCAAAAGGAAAGACACTAACAATTACAGAACTCATCAAATTGCATCCGAACGGAAAAAACGTGAGGATACTTGGTTAATATGGTAGACAAACAAGAAGCCAAAAAAATTGTCATTGATGCCGCTGATACTATCGTGGGTCGCATGGCAAGCCACGCAGCCAAGCACGCGCTCAATGGAGCGCACGTTTCAGTGATTAATTGCGAAAAAGCGATTATTACCGGTACAAGAGCGTGGATTTTGCCGCATCACGCACGCATTCGTGCTGATCGAGGCCAGATTCGTCACGGACCATACATGCACCGCAGCGCAGACAAGTTCGTTCGTAGAATCATCCGAGGCATGTTGCCATGGAACAAACCGCGTGGTCAGGACGCTTTTCGACGCGTCATGTGCTACAAAGGCATCCCTCCTGAATTCAAGATTGTTAAAGCCGAAACCATTCCTAAAGCGCACGTCACCAAATTGACTACGCTCAACTACATCACGGTCAATGACTTGTGCAAGCATCTCGGAGCAAAACAATGAAACACATCGTCACCAGCGGAAAACGCAAGACAGCAGTCGCACGTGCGTCTCTTACGGCAGGTGCTGGTGTGGTTCGCGTGAACAGTGCGCTTTTGAGCAGCATCACTCCGATGTTCCACCAGTTGAAGATGCGAGAACCATTGCTTATTGCGCCTGATGTTGCCGTGAAAGTCAACATTGATATCGACGTTCGTGGCGGCGGTCAAAACAGCCAAGCTGAAGCAGTACGCCTTGCGATTGCGAAGGCACTTTCACAATTCGACAAGAAACTACACAAAGAATTTCTCTCTTACGACCGACAACTGCTTGTCGCAGACGTCCGACAAAAGGAAACGCACAAGCCCAACTGCCACGGCAAGGCTCGCGCAAAACGACAGAAGTCGTACCGGTGAGGAAAACAAAATGATTATCCCTATTCGATGCTGGAGCTGCGGAAAACCAACAGGACACTTGTGGGAAGAGTTCAAAACTCGCGTCGCCAAAGGCGAAGACCGCAAGAAGATTTTGGATGACTTGGGACTCGATAGGTATTGCTGCCGTGCGTTGTTGATGGGGCATATTGATCTCATTGAAACCGTCGGTCAGTTCAAGAAAGCATGATTTTTGTTATTGAACAGACCTGTCTCGAGTAGCAACACCCAGAAAGGTTTTTAAGCGATTCTCCACGAAGCTCGTGCATGGACCAGCGCACGATTGTTCCGAAGTGGCAAAAGAAATGGAGCGAGAAGAATCTCTTTGCTACGGATGACAAGAGCACGAAGCCCAAATTCTACAATCTTGAGATGTTTCCCTATCCGTCCGCGTATGGTTTGCACATGGGTCACGTGCGGAATTACACGATTGGTGACACGATTGCACGGTATAAACGTATGCGTGGCTACAATGTATTGTACCCGATGGGCTTCGATGCGTTTGGATTACCGGCCGAGAACGCCGCGATTAAAAACAAAATCCATCCGCGCGAATACACTGAGAAAGCCATTGAGAGCTTGACTTCCAGTTTGAAGCGTGTCGGCGTGAGCTATGATTGGAGTCGAACATTTGCGACGTGCTACCCTGACTATTACAAATGGAATCAGCTGTTCTTTTTGAAATTCCTTGAGAAAGGTCTTGCGTACCGCAAGAAGGCGCCGATTAATTGGTGTCCTTCCTGTAACACTGTGTTGGCGAATGAGCAAGTCGTGGATGGCGGCTGCTGGCGTTGCGATACAAAAGTTGAGATTCGTGACCTTGAGCAATGGTTCTTCAAAATCACTGCGTACGCTGACGAATTACTGCAAGACTTGTCAAAATTACGGTGGCCGGAAAGAATCATCTCGATGCAGCAAAACTGGATTGGCAAGTCTTCCGGCACACTCATTGATTGGGACGTCAAAGGATTTCCCAAGAAATTGCAGGTGTTTACGACGCGGCCTGATACTATCTTCGGAGCTTCCTGCTTAATCCTGGCACCAGAGCATCCCATCGTGCATGAGCTCGTGCACGGCACGAAGTACGAAGCCGAAGTCAAGGCGTTCGTGAACAAAGTCGTGCTTGAAGAAAAGTTCAGTCGCGCGGCTGCCGACAAGGAAAAGGAGGGGGTGTTCATCGGACAATACGCGATCCATCCGTTCACCAAGAAAGAAATTCCCATTTACATTGCGAACTTCATTTTGATGGATTATGGCACCGGCATGATCATGTGCGTTCCCGCGCACGACGAACGCGATCACACATTCGCGAAAAAGTATGATTTGCCGGTGACGCAGGTTATCATGCTGCGCACCGGCGAGCCGCGTAAGGATGCAGAATTTCGCAAGACGGTTTCCGCAATCGTGCGCCGCAAGGATGGCAAATTCCTTGCGCTCAAGTGGAAGAAATTCAGTTGGATATCAATTCCGATTGGCGGGATGGATGAGCACGAAACTCCGGAACAGGCCGCGGTTCGCGAGGTGTTCGAGGAAACAGGATACAAAACACGCGTGCTTCGTAGAATCGGTGGCGAATCTGAAATGCACTTCTTTGCTGAGAACAAAAACGTTTGGCGTCACCGTCTCGACCAGCCCGTCTTGCTTGAACTGAGCGATGAAACCCCTCAGGAAGTTACCGCTGATGAAGCTGCACGACATGAAGCGCTCTGGCTATCGTTGAAAGAACTGCAGGCACAAATGACGCATAAAGAGAATTTACACGGACTTTCGATGATTGAACGAGGAAACGATGCCTATACTGGCGAGGGCATCCTTATCAATTCAGGGACATTCAATGGAATGACGTCAATTGCGGCGCAACGCGCCATCACGAAAGAACTCGAAAAACAAAAGATTGGCAAAGCCACCACGAACTACAAAATCCGTGATTGGTTGGTGTCACGTCAACGCTACTGGGGAACGCCCATTCCGATCGTGTATTGCGCCAATTGCGGCATGGTGCCCGTGCCAGAATCAGAATTACCGGTCAAACTACCCGAACACGTCGCGTTCACAGGCAAAGGAAATCCTTTGGCAAATACGGAAACGTTTGTGAACACCAAATGTCCCAAATGCAAAGGAGCGGCTCGCCGAGAGACCGACACGATGGACACGTTCGTGGATAGTTCGTGGTACTATTTGCGCTATACTTCTCCTGGTGAGCAGACCAAACCCTTTGACGCAAAGAAAGTTGCGCATTGGATGCCTGTCGACCAGTATATCGGCGGCGCCGAACATGCGGTCATGCACTTACTGTACGCACGATTCTTCTGCAAAGCATTGCGTGACTTGGGTTTCTTGAACATCGACGAGCCGTTCATTTCATTGTTCAACCAAGGCATCGTGCATAAAGACGGCAAACGTATGAGCAAGAGCCAAGGCAATGTTGTGTCGCAAGAAGACGCCGAAGAAAAGTTCGGTATCGATACGGCACGACTGTTCATGCTCTTTGTTGCCTCGCCTGGAAAGGACATCGAATGGTCGGATGAAGGCGCGTATGGCAGTTATCGCTTCTTGCAAAAGCTTGAATCACTGTATACGAAGAAATCAGGCAAAGCAGACAAGGCCGTGGAGAGCAAAGTTCACGGCGCGCTGCAGGCCGTGACGTCCTGCTTGGAAACATTTGAGCTGAACAAAGCCATCCTTGCGATTACGGACTGTGTGGGCTTCTTGGACAAGCGCGACAGCGTGGATCCGAAATCCCTTGAGCTGTTGACGTTGATGATTTCACCGTTTGTTCCTCATGTTGCTGAAGAATTATGGGAATTGCTCGGCAAGAAGCCGTTCGTCTGTACGCAGCCGTGGCCTGACTTTGACGCCAAGAAGATCGATCCCGAATACGATTACTATGAACAGTTCACAGATGCGTTACTTTCGGACATTCGCAACATCGTGACGCTGAAGAAAATCACGCCGAAGAAGCTGACGTTGTTTTCCGCCGAGCAATGGAAGTTTGATTTGTTCGCTGACGTGAAGAAGCACTTCGAGAAAACCAAGAACGTCAAGGAAATCATGGATGCGCTGATGAAAGGTGAGTATCGCAAGCACGCAGAGTTCGTTGCGAAGACCGTGCCTAAGTTAGTGACAGAACCCGGACGCATTCCGACCTTTATTTTGGGCCAGAAGAAGGAAGCAACGCTCTTGACTGACTTGAAGGATCGTTTGTCGAAGGAGTTCAGCTGTCCGATTGAGATTGTGTTGGAACAGAACTCTGCAGAACCGAAAGCAAAGTTCGCCTTGCCTGGCAAGCCGGCGATGTTGATTGGGTGATAAAGCACTCAGTAGTAGTAAATTATGAGAAGATTTATAAAGAGTCTTGTCAATAAGTGTCTATGCGCCCTTCAGAAATCAAAGCCATTCAACATACTTTACAGCAGGTAAATAAGAAAAAGATTGCGCTCGTTAAGACTTTTGAAGACGCAAAAACTCCTGAGGAAGCAACGCTCTTTATGCTTGCCGCTTTGCGTACGGGTGACCAATTTGTTTATTGGAACCAATCTGCTCATAATCATCCTTCTATCGTTGTTGAAGGAGATCAGAACGGTGTTGGAAACTCGGCAACATTCATTGAACATACTGACGAAGAAATGCGCTGGTTTGAACCCTATCGTGGTAAGGTACAAGATATTTCCAGCCGTAAAAATGATGATCTTGGCAAGTTTAAACTTATCGTGCCCAAGCCCGCATTGGAAACGTGTCAATTTGAAAAGTTGGATGATATAACGGTCACAAACAATGCACAACTTCACGTTCCTTCAGGACAACTACGCGTCATTGATCCTTGCTCCACACATGAATTGAAACCTTATTTTTATTCCGAAAAGAAATTCTTTGATAATTATTGTTTTGTCAAGCGTACGGCGGATGGCGACGTGCTCGCGCCATTTCTAAACAATAATGCGCCACAATGGACTATGGTTCAAGGCAAAAAGTGCATTTTTATCAATCACGGAAAGATGTTCGGCGATTTTCAAGTATATACAAGACCTGATGGCCTTCGAGTGAAATACCAAGACACGCATGATCCTTGTGGTATCGCCTCTTATGAAGGCGCGCCGGGCTGGATTGGAGAATCAAGCAGTTTAGATATCCTATGCCTTGCAGATGCCAAGACTGTTCATTCTGAAAATAATCAGTTCACTGTGGCGCGAGAAAAGAAAACGCTGCACGATGAAGAAACAGGCAGATATAGTGTAACTCCGGGCATATATCAGGTCACAATCCGTAATGCTGTTGTGAATGTTGTACGCGTGAAATAATTTCTCCATAAAATAAAGCGGGCAAGCGCGCTCAGGAATGGTACGCCACTCTACCTACCCGTGAATCTCATGCAGTTCTCGGTTCCGAGCCCCCACAAGCAGGGAGCGTAATGGTGAGCGTTGCAGTCTTCCGACCCTGGCGCGGTTCCCAGCACGTCCATCCTGTAGGACAGAACGTCAACGTTCTGCACAAGACGTGTAGGCAGAGGTGATGCCTCTTCCCAAGCTTCGATCCCGCGTGAAGCCCGTGCGCGGTGACAGGAGAGGGCTAACCTCCCAATCTAGCTTGCCCATGAAGAACGAGCTTTCCGGCCTTTTAAAGGTTGTTGTTGAGTGTCTAAATGCATATTAACCACGAAGCCTTACGCTCCGTATGGCTCGCCTGCACTTCTCACCGCGAGGTATGCTCGCCCAGAGCACGACGAACGTCCTCCTCGGCGAGGGACCTGTGGAACCGATACCGCAGCACATCATTCCGCTTAGCGGACCTGAAGAAACGTTCACGTTCGGAAACGTCACGGTAGCGAGACATACGTCAGGCCTGCGGCTCGCGCTGCCGGATGCGGTCATCGAATACCTGCAAAACGCACCCAAGAAGCCGACGTTGCACGCCTGCAATGTCCTCGTGCTCGCGCCGAGCGTGCCCGCAGAGCGCCTTTTGCAGGTCATCAAGCCAAGGCTTGCCATCCTGCACTCGGGCTCCTTGGAGCGCGCCCGGGAGCTGCAAAAGATGACGGGCGTGCAGACCATCGCGTCCGGCGAACACACGGTCATCGACATCGCGGACTACAACGCGCTTTCCAACCAGCAGAAATTGTCCGCGTTCACAGCAGCATTCTGACCAAGAACACGACGCCGAGCCCGACAAAACAGCCGGCAGAGATGAACGGCATTGCGGGGTAGAATTTGTCCTTCTTTCCGTACCACAAAAGCAAGCCCAATCCTAACGCGGCAAACGGCGGAATCAACAGCGCAAGCCAGCCCATGCCAGAAAGCGCGAAGTCCTTCAACACTGCCGCGGAAAAAAGTAAAGGAAAACCCAAATCTCCACCACCTAAGACTGCGACACGCACTGTCTTGGATGGAGTAATTGACTTCTTTACTGGCTTCAATGTGTGTTTGCCATATGGAATCAGCAATCCTGCGAACATTCCTGCCTTGGCTTGCGCTTTCGCGAGCACAATCATGTGCTTGCTTTTCCAAACTGCGTATGCGTCGTATGCAGAAATAAGCAGTAACATGATAACGGCTGCCGGAATGTTGACGATGGTGAAGAACACCGACACCATGCCGCCGTACAGGAAAATTTCAGTCACATTATGCACGATGGTTGACGGTTTCCACGTTTTGAGCGCGGCACAAACAATAGCAAGCATACCTGCAATCGTCGCGGGAATAATCGTTGCGAACGCGAAATACAAACACAATGAGACTGCCAAGAAAAACCAGACTTTCCAAAAGATAGGTTTTGCAAAACGCAAAAATACAAACGCCAGCACTGTGCCGATGAGCACGGCGGCCATGATGTAGAGTGGCGATTGGCTTTCTGACACTTGCGGGCGCGCGATTTCTTGTCCTATGATGGAGGGTAATGGCGTCGCGATAACTTTGGTAGTCGACTGTTCGTAGTCAATGTAGTGGTTCACAATCGCTAATCCCACATATTGCGTCGTCAAGAAGAGCAGGAGCAGAATGCAGAGAACGCGGGCGTTGTGTTTCACGCGCTTCCGAGCGTCCAAACGTATTTAAACCTGCCTTAACGCACGAGCAGCATGAAATCCTTCCATCACATCGCGCTTTCTGTCTTCGCAAAGCCTGAAGATGACGCAGCCAAGCTTGCGCAAGGGCTGCGCGCGCTCATTCCGTTCTCGCTTGAAGACGAGCATCTTGTTTTGGAAGACCATCGTGCCAAAGGTTTCAATGAACGCACCATTCATACCATGAGTGTGCACTTGATCAAAGATAGACACATCAACGCGTTCGTGGATTCATTTCTCCAACGCTTGAGCAGACAACAACGAATACAGTTGACACAAGAAGCCGAAAGCAGGCTCGATAGCGAAATCATGTTCTTCATCAGAATCGACAAGGATTTGTGGGCGAACGAACGCATAGTGCAATTGACAGACTCAGGCAATTGCTACCACTTCAAATGCCACGTTTCCGCGTTTCCGAGCAAACGCGAGGTCGCGCTTGACGTCGTGACAAAGGTTTTTAAACCGGATTGAACTCAATTTCTGTATGACGCACACGGTAACTCCGTACGAAGTTACAGGCACGGTTGACTACGACAAACTCATTTTAGAATTTGGAGTCAAGCGTATTGACCAGGTGCTTTTAGATCGTATCACGGCATTAGCTGGAACGCACTTCATGCTCCATCGCCAATACTTCTTTGCGCACACAAACCTTGACAAAATCATCACGGCCCTTGAAAAGAAAGAAAAAGTATATTTGTACACGGGACGCGGACCATCGGGGCCGATGCATCTTGGTCATATCTCGTCTTATGTCTTCATCATCTGGCTTCAGAAACATCTCGGATGCGAGCTTGTTTTTCAAATACCCGATGACGAAAAATTCCTGTTCAAAGAAGCAACCACGTTTGACGATACCGCGCGATGGATGCGCGAAAACTTGTTGGACCTTGTCGCCCTTGGGTTTGACTTGAAGAAAACAAAATTTGTCATCAATACACGCGATGCAAGCCAACTTTACAAGATTGCCTGTCGTGTCGCAAAGAAAACCACGGCAAGCACGGTGAAAGCGCTTTTCGGTTTGAAACCCGAAGACAACGTCGGCAAATACTTCTACACCTGCATGCAGACCGTCCCTGCATTCCTCCCCACAGAATGGGAAGGCAAGCCAACGCAAGTCCTGATTCCCTGTGGCATTGACCAAGATGTCCATTTCCGCTTAACCCGCGATGTTGCTGAAAAACTAGGATATCCAAAACCTGCAACTATCTTATCAAAATTCATGCCTTCCTTGTCCGGCGATAGCAAATTGAGTTCAACAGGCGAACAAGCAATCTGGACAACGGATGGTCCGAAAGAAGTCGAACACAAAATCAAGAAGTACGCGTTTTCAGGTGGCAAGGACACGATTGAAGAGCACCGCAAGCACGGCGGCAATCCGGATATTGATGTAAGCTTCCAATGGCTTTCGATGATGTTCGAGCCCGATGATAGAAAACTAGCAAGTTTGCGTGACGACTATCGGTCGGGCAAACTGCTTTCCGGCGAACTCAAGCAGGTTTTGATTGAGAAAATCAACATTTTCTTGGCAGAGCATCAGAAAAAACGCAAAGACGCAGAAAAGGTCGTTGACCAGCTTCTTGCCTAAACGTTTTTAAACTCACAATTCTTTTATTCATACATAGAGGTGATATGATGGCATTCAAAGCAGCACCATTAAACAGCGCGTTCATGGTCACAGCGATTCTCGGCATTATATTTTCAGTGTTTTACGTCCCGCAATACTCTGATAGCTGGGCATTCGCGTTCGGCATAGTGTTCATGTGCATGCTCATCGCAAGCTTCATCAGCATGACGCGAGCCACGCCGGATGAGCAGTTG